>JAQWQB010000138.1 GCA_029245065.1 Flavobacteriales bacterium
GAACTGAGATCGTAATGATCGACATCCTTGATCAAACAGGACGTTTGGTAGTAAGCGAACAAGTTTCTGTTAACGGTTCTAGCATGAACCTTAACATGTCTGTGAATGACCTTGCTAACGGTATGTACAACGTACGTATCACTATGAACGGTGTTTCTCAGGTTGAAAGACTTGTTATCCAGAAGTAATTTGATTACTCAAAATATAGAGAGCCTCGGCATTTGCCGGGGCTCTTCTTTTTTATAATATTGGCATCTAATTTGTACTGTAGTTCTTATGAAAACCATTTTAACCAGCTTAAGCGTTTTTCTTGCGGTAGTTATCAATGCCCAAGGGATAAAACTCAATTCAAACATCGCAGATTTTTCTACGAGCCAATTGGTCATTATTCAGATGGACTCTTTGATCACTCAATCTGATTCGCTCAAAATTGCCAAGCGATTCAATGAAATTGGGATACAGTTTGAAGATGCTCTAACTGATTTGGAAATCACTGATCAAATGAAAGTAGTGGTAACAAGTGTTTCGTTAGATAGTGAAACGCAATGCTTCGTTATTTTCAAACTAAGTGAAAAAACAAAAGCGTTTACCCGTGACGCTAACTTGAGCCTTGAGTTCATTCAAGCCAACGCGCTACAGTATATGCTTATTGATAAGCAGTTTTGTAATAAAGGGTTGGAGCCAACTATTGTATTGGCACTCTGCGATCTTCTGAAGCTAGGTCCTAAACTAAAGTCCATTGAGCAAGTTATTGCAAGACTACAACACAATGAATGGCTAAAGAATGAAGACAAGGTCTTCGTTGATGCAGCAGATATTTCGAAAGTATACAGATATCAAAGTGAATTGCAGAAGCTAGAAGTAAACAACATGCAATTCATTGAAGAAGACACTGACTTCACCGCTTGGTCAAGAAGTGAAATGAAGAATTCAACTTTTATTGATAGAAGAAAGGTCAACATCAAAGGTCAGACGTACATTATAACATTGTTCTTGGATATTGGAAAAGGGTTGAAGTTCGTTGCTTCTGAAAAAGAAGCGAAGCGTTCTACATCTTTAATCGGGAAACCATACTTGGAGTTCCTATATCAAAAAGGGCCCATTAAAATGAACACCCCTCTTGATCAGCAGAACTTAGAATTTCAAGTTCCAATAAGACAGTAAGTTACTTTCCTAGTCGATATTGATCTAGGAGATAAACCAAGCTTGCCATAGATCCTGCACCCAATTCTAGTTCACGTTTGTTGACGTTTTCCCATGTATCGCGCTTGCTATGGTGAAAATCAAAGTAACGTTGTGTATCTGGAATCAACCCTATGAGTGTGACGTAGTCATTTTTGAGCGGACGTATATCAACACCACTCCAACCACGTCTCGACATATGTACACCATAATCTTCTAAGACAGGAGCAATGCTTTTATAGTTGGTGTAAGCGTCATCTGTAGCTTCGAAACTAAACCCACGAGGTGAAAATCCACCAGCATCACTTTCTATGGCTGCGAAGTGAATAAGGTTGTTTTTTTCCGCTTCAGCCGCATACGTCTTGCCGCCGTTATTGCCATTTTCCTCATTTACGAACAATACGATACGTATCGTGTGACGTGGTTGATAATTCAATGCTTTTAAGATACGGAGTACTTCAATAGATTGCACAATTCCGGCGCCATCGTCATGTGCACCTTCGCCAATATCCCATGAATCAAGGTGGCCTCCAACAACAATGTACTCGTCTGGAAATTCAGATCCGGTTATTTCTGCAATTACATTCGCCTGTTCAACATCTTCATAAGAAGTACAGCTCAGTTCCATGGTGTACTTCAAGGAAGGATTTTCAATTAGTGCATGGTGAAGCGCGCTGGCGTCCACGGTACTAATAGCAGCTGCAGGAATTCGAGGGACATCGTCCAAGTAGCTCATAGCACCTGTGTGTGGAAAGGTGTCTTGTGCATGGGTCAAAGACCTTACAAGCGTTCCTACGGCGCCATATTTGGCCGCTTCGCTAGCTCCTTTCGAGCGTTGATCGTATGCACCCCCGTAGGCATTTCCGGTATTGATGAGCAAAGGGTCCATTGCTCTATTGAAGAAAACAATCTTGCCTTCAATCTTTTCCTTGCCAATGGCCTCTAGGTCTTCTAACTTTTTTACTTCTATTACTTCAGCTTCAACAGCTCCGTTGGTTCCGACAGATCCACCCAAAGCTGTAATACGCGAACGAACCATGTTCTTGTTCGAAACGAAATACGCATTTTCGTAGTTCCCCCGAGTCCATTTAGGAACCATTACGGGTTGCTGAACCACGTTGTCAGCATTGTATTTCTTCAACAGAGATTCTCCCCACAATATAGCTTCACCTAATTCTTCCGAACCGGAAAGTCGCGCTCCTATTTCTTTGCACAAATAATGCAGATTTTCATGGCACTCTCCGTTGCCCAACACTTCGTCATAAATGGCACGAATAAAGGTTGAGTCTGCGCTTTCATCTTGCCCATTGATTAGTGGAGAAACGCCTAGCATGAAAATAATGAGAATCGTTTTTTTTATTGCATCCATGATCCATTGTTTATGTCAATTCCTTGACCCGAAATAGAATTCTGTTTCCCTGAAAATAAAAAATCTACCAAATTACCTACTTCTTGGGGTAAGCTCATTCGTTCCAAAGGAACAAAGCCCATTTGTTGATCGTACGTTGTTTGATAATCTTGCCCCATTCGATCTGCCAACAATTGTATTCCTTGTTGCGCCATTTCTGTTTCAACCCACCCTGGACAAAGCGAATTCACGAGGATTTTATCTGAAGCAAGTTCAACCGCAAGCGACCGAGTTAGTCCGAGTAGCCCCGTTTTTGACGTGCAATACGCCGTGTAGTTTGGAACACCAAATCGCGCTAAACATGATGATGTCATGAGAATATGCTTGAAAGCTTGCTTACTTGCTTTTAAGTAGGGAAGCGTCTCCATGATACTGATGTATGTGCCATTGAGGTTGGTGCGCAAGATTTCATCCCACCTATCATCATCTCCGTAGGCGTTTTCACCACCGATTCCAGCATTTGCGAACAATGCTACAATATCACGCTCTTCAGGGGAAATGCTGGTGAGCCCTTTTCGAAAACTCGTTCTATTCCCAATATCTACGCTAACGGCAACATGGTTTTCTTGGTGGTTTAACTCAGCTAGAACGGCATCTAACTTATCTTTTCTTCGCCCCATTAAAACAAGGCTCACATCTTTATGCTGAGATAGTGTCTGAGCTGTTGCTCGGCCCATTCCGGTGCCGGCTCCAGTAATCAGGATGGTTTTCATAACTCCTTAAAATTAAACGAAACAATAGCAGTTCGTGTGATGGGAATTCCCTCTACACTTGCTGGATGCATAAAAGGCATTTGCTGCAAGATAGAAAGAGCGCGGTCATAAAATATCTTTTTCGAGTACCCAATGCACTTTATTTGCACCACATGTCCAATATCTTCAACAACTACTTCAAATCGCACGTCTTCGTAAAGTTCGCCTTCTGTTAGCGAAACAGAGAAAGGTTGCCCTCCAATGACCTCTACAAAAGGTGTTGTGAAATAAGTATGCAATTTGGGTTGAATAATGGCGGGGCGAAAAGAAAATGGAGACACCTCTTTGGCGCTAATTGATAACTCTGCGTATTCCGGAAACGACGGCGAACAGCGCACCCCCTCGAAACCTTCTGACCATGTTTCTTTTCCGCGTGGATTGAAAGTCTTCCATGTTCCAGAAGGAAAATCATTGTTATAAGCCCCAGATTTGAAGAGCTTCCCATTTCGGTATAACTTGAATGGGCCTTGCAATAACCCGTCTACATAGAAAGCAGAAGTCAAGCTGTCGTTGTAGAAGTCAAATAGTTCAAAAGGCCCGTCAACAGAACCATTGTTAACTTTCGTTTGAGAATTAACAACGCCATCTTTCCGTATCCCTTTGACGGTTATTTCTTCTTCACTCTCAAAAATGAGCGATTGATCAGGAAGTTGATTGGTGTCGAAGTGGGTCCACGTACCGGTTGGCTTGTTTTGTGCGAACTCACCCTCCCAAATTTTCCTGTTTGCATGTTCGAAAATAGAGCCTTTTCCATGGCGAAATCCATCTTTGTAGCTTTCAATGCTCAACGTATCGCCATTGGATTGGAAGCGTATTAAGTCAAATTCATTGCCTCGCTCGTTGTGAAGAATTTGTTGCGTAGAACCCCATTGATTATAGCTTTGCAACACGTTTAGCAGTTCACCTTTGCGGTATACAAAGTGTTCCCACAAGTAACCGGTTGCGTGGTTCTTTCGGTAACTGTTTTCAAATGAAAGCCATGGAGTAGGGAAGTGGTGCTTGGCACCGTCCAGGTTAAGGTAGACGAGGTTAAGTAGCGATGTGGTTCTTCGCCTACCAATCAAATAAGGATTGTTGCAATCAATCAAAAAATCATACGTCTCAAATAGGGGCCCCCTGTCATAGAAGGATTTGTGACTTCCTAACCAACGATTTTCGGAGAAGCGAAATGTTCGTATGAGGGTTGTATCCCCATTGGGATAGTAACGAATAAGCTTCGAGATCAACGAGTCATTTTCATACCTAACTTGAAGTCGTTTGACCCCATTGGTATGGTACGAAATGTGCTCCCCGACGTTGTAGCCTTTGGCGTAGTACTTTTCTGCTTTTTGAGTTCCGTTGGAGTAGTAGTACGACCATTTTCCATCTTGAAGCCCTCTGTGATAGTTGCCTTCCGAACGAACAGAATCGGAGTAGAGGCTGTATTGACGCCAAGTCCCATCTTTCAGCCCTTGTTCGAACTGCCCATTCAAAATCAACTGCTCTTTGTAGAATGCCAAGAACTGCCCATCCAAAATGGTGGTGTCACTTTTTAAGCGCTCGAACTCCATGTGGAACCCGTCTGGAATGCCCCATCGGGCCCACTCTCTATCAACATCTTGCGTGATGCCGACTAGACTGACTAACAGAAACGATATGAAAAGTGCTATCCTAATGAACATGGAGACTCAAAAATCGGGCCTAGATGATGAACTTACAACAAATGTGAAACAACTTAGTTTCCGAGATCTCAAGTTTATTGGGAAGCAACGAGAAAACACAATTCAATTGTACCTTTGCACCATGGCAAGAACATTGACAAAACAAATTCCTTTGGGATACGAAGCTCCCTCGTTTACTCTTCCAAATGTGGTAACGAATGCTTTAACTGAATTCGGAGATATCAAAGGAGAGAAAGGAACAGTAGTTATGTTCATTTGCAATCACTGCCCGTTTGTGGTTCACGTGATGGATGGACTCATTGAACTCGGGAATGCGTACAAAGAGAAAGGGTTCGGCTTTGTAGCCATTAGTTCGAATGATGTAGCGAACTACCCTCAGGACCGACCAGAGCTAATGAAAGAGCTAGCCCTTTCGAAGGGTTTCCCTTTCGCCTACTTGTACGATGAATCGCAAGATGTAGCCAAGGCATATGACGCCGAGTGCACACCCGATTTTAGCATTTTCGACGCGAATGACCTATGTGTTTACAGAGGGCAGTTAGACGACAGCAGACCAGGAAATGGTATTCCAGTAACAGGGGATAGTATCAGAACAGCACTGGATACATTGGAAAGAGGGGAAGTGCTTGATCAAGAAAATCAAAAGCCGAGTATTGGGTGCAACATCAAATGGAAATAGCATGAAGTACAATTTGAGTGAAATTACGGAGGTCATCAAGAACCGGAGATCCATTCGTCCTGAAGATTATTCAGCACGTAAGGTCCATAGAGAAATCGTGGAGAATGTGCTAAGCAACGCCACCTGGGCTCCAACGCACGGCATGACTCAGCCATGGAGATTCAAAGTGTTCATGGGAGATGGCTTGCAGAGGTTGTCAAGTGAGTTGCCAGCGTTGTACAAGGACGTTGCTTCAGAAGACACGTTTTCACAACGGAAATTCGATAAGATTCAACAGCGAATGCAAAATATTTCTGTGGTCGTTGCCATTTGCATGGAGCGCGATAGAGATGAAAAGATTCCGGAAATTGAGGAGGTGGAAGCGGTAGCTTGCGCTGTACAGAATATGTACCTTACTTGCACGGCGTATGGTGTTGGTGGGTTTTGGTCTTCGCCAAAATTCGTTTACACTGAAGAGATGAATGAATTGTTAGGTATCAAATCTCCAGATAGATGCCTAGGCCTATTTTACATGGGGTACCCAGAAGGTGATTGGCCCAAAAGCCACCGCAAGCCATTGGAGTATGTGACTGAATGGATTGACGAATGAGGTTGACCAATAACTACGAGCACGCGGGAGACAATAGGTACATGGTATATGAGTTCTATTTAGACGAACATGCCGATGAGTTTCAAGCAATGCTCGAGGAAAAGAATATTGTTTTTCAACGATTTAAGGATGAAGATCAAGAAGATCCACCCACTTTATTCGGCATAGAAAAGACGTATTTGAAAGAAGCTACTTGGTGCAATAACATGATTCATTCCAAGTACCGAAAACCGATGATTCCGAATGCCATTATGCGTTGGGGGCTTTTGATTATCACCGCAGTCTTGATTTCATTGGCCGTAATTGGATATTTAAAAACGAAGTGAAAAAACTACTGATCATAGGAGGATTGCTGTTGGCAACTGTTTTTGCAGTAGGTCAAAAGGATGTGACCACGTTCGGTATTTCTGTGAAGCCATTAATTCCAAATAGCTTCGTCAATTTCACGACCGTTGAAGCCGATTCTACAAATTTCAGTGGCTCGTGGAGCCCAAAAGCCTCGCTCAATTTTGGAATGGCAATTCGCTATGGTTTCACGGAGACGTTTTCGTTGGAAACAGGAATTTATCTGGTGCGTAGAAAATACGATGTTCAACTCAACGACTTTGACGAAAACCTTCAAGGGAATATGGATTTTATTTTCCAAGGCTACGAGGTTCCGATTCAAGGGTCCTACTTCGTGCAGTTGGGAGAAAACCTTTGGATGAACGCGGCCGGAGGACTGTCAATTGACATGCACGCAAGTGACGTGTTCAGCACAGATGACTTGTTATCCGATACGACCTATGTGGACTTTGAACAGTACACGGCAAGGTACAAGTGGGTCCAGCTGTCTGTAATTGCGAATTATGGCTTTGAGTGGCGAACAAGAGATAATGGGTATTTCTACCTAGGAGCTTCTTACCATCAACCTTTTTCGCCCATAGCCAGAGGAGAAGGTATAATCAAATACGACGATCAGATTCGACGTGTGTTTGTAGACCTTGAGGGCAGTTATTTCACCGTGGATTTTCGGTACTTCTTCCATGAAGACCCTGAACGAAAACGAAAGAAAACAAAAAAGGGGACCCGTTAGAGCCCCCTTTCAGTATGAGTGGTTTACTTATTTCGAAGAGGCGACTAGATTGAAGCCAATTTCAACGTCGTCGTAAATTACTTTGTCTCCTAGGTTATCAAAGAAGCTTCCAGATCCGTAACGGATATCCCACTTTGAGCGGTCAATCACTAAGTTACCTGATGCAGAAACACCTCCTTTAGACATGTCCACTTTCGCTGGGAAAGAAATGTCGTTCGTGATTCCTTTGATCGTAAGCTTTCCAGAAATGACATAGTTTGCTCCGTTTTCACCTTTCATTGGTTTGAATGAAGTCAACTGGAAAGAGGCTGAACTGTGCTCTGCTACGTTGAAGAAGTCTGGAGAAGACAAGTGTCCCTTCAGGTTTCCTTTCGTTTCATCATCCATTCCCTCATCGGTAACCATGATGCTGCTCATATCGATGGTGATATTCGCCGATTCAATCATTCCATCAACAACAGATAATGTTCCTGATTTGATGTCCAATGTTCCTTGGTGCTGGCCTGTTACTTTTTTACCAACCCATTCGATTTGGCTTTTTGATGTGTCTACGTTAAGGTCTTTTTTTCCTTCGTCTCCACTTGCGATAACTGCGGTGCTTCCTGCCAAAAAGGCAATTGCTAGAATTAACGTTTTCATGATGTGTGTTTCTTATGTTGTTGTGTTAAATGCAAATCCGTTTCTAACCTTGTCTAAAAGGGTGTTCAACTGAGCAGCTTCGCTCGCCGTTATCCCATTGTACAAAGTCTGTATCATGTCCACTTTATCATCGAGGTCTGAAAGCATGTCCAGCCCTTTCTGAGTAATTGTAACTTCTACTTGTCGTCGGTCATTCGGACAAGTATTGCGTTCTAAAAGTCCTTTAACTCGTAGCTTTTCAACAAGGCGAGAAGCGTTTGAGGTATGATCAATCATTCGTTCAATCATCTGATTCACACCAATAGGCTTGCCTTTTTGTCCACGAAGTATGCGCAAGATGTTGTACTGCTGAGAGGTCAGATCGTACTGTCTAAATAAGCGCTGTTGAATAACGTTCATCTGACTGCTAGTGTACATCAGGTTGATGGTCAACTTCTCAAACTCCGAGCGAAATTTCTTCTGCTGTATTACTTCTTCAATTTTCATGACAATGCAAATGTATGTAAAAACAATAGATGTATCAACATTAAAAATAGTTAAACGTTTTCTTTTCTTTGCATCATGAAGAATGCCAAGGAGATGTATAGCAGCCTGAAAACGGCTCGGGAAGCGCAGTTATCGAAAGAACAGGCCCGGTTACGTTGGTTTGTTTTTTTACGGTTATTGATGTTCGCATTGATGGCGATTGGCTGCTATTTCGCTTTCAAGTATGCGAATGAGTTCTGGTTTGGCGTGTTGGCTTGTGCCATTGTTTTTCTGGTTGCCGTCCGAATTTCAGTGTCGTTGGAGGACCAAGTCAAGCGATCGAAGTCGTTTGTGGCGGCATGTGAGAATGAGCAACGAATTTTGAAAGGCG
Organism: Flavobacteriales bacterium; assembly: GCA_029245065.1. Classification (GTDB taxonomy): domain Bacteria; phylum Bacteroidota; class Bacteroidia; order Flavobacteriales_D; family Sanyastnellaceae; genus JAQWQB01. Next base: position 8,842 of record JAQWQB010000138.1, read on the forward strand.
ATTTATCGGGGCAATTGGACGGTGGCGCACTTCCATTAAATCATAACTGGGGAGCAGACCTGGACGTTGTAGGTGGGAATTCGCTCTTTGCTTTTTTAAATAGGGCGAACTCCATTTCGGGCAGAAAATGCATGAAGAACCGTTTGTTGGAAGCGCCTGAGACTGCTGCATCCATGAGCGAAGTGCACGATGCAATTCGCGAATTGCAAGGGGTATACAATGAGCGATTGGAGCTGGCTGCGGCAACTTCCATGCTTACAGATGATGACGAGCTGGAATCGAGATTAAAAGAATGGGCAACCTCTGCTCCTCTCATGAAGAAGTCCAACATCTTAGGCGTCTTGTTGGTGCTTGTACCAATCTATTCCATAGCAGTTATAGTACTAGGGTACTTGGGTTTTTTGAGCAACTCAATTGCGCTTCTGCTCTTCATGCTCCCGCTTGGAATTGTAGGTGCTCGGATGAAGGCGATCCAAGAAATCTACGGTTCATTGGGTAAAAATGAAGGGTATTTCAGGCAGTACGAAGAGGTTATTCAAACGGCCTTGAGAATGCCTGGTGAAGCCAGCAGATTAAAACACATTCAAGAGAACATTTCGGAAGCCGCAGCGGCAATGAAATCGCTCAATAGAATTCTGTCGGCGTTTGACCAACGAAATAATCTACTTATTGGAATATTTGCGAATGCAATTTATTTGGCAGATGTCCGTAATTCGTTGCGCGCCGTTGAGTGGCAACAGAAGTATGGGAATCAATTAGAAGGGTGGCTTTTGGCCATTGGCGAATTGGAATTTTACAGTTCACTTGCAACGGTCTATGCGGGCTACGAAAACGATGTGTGTTTCCCTGTTCCTTCTTCAACCCCCGTGTTCAAAGGAGATCAATTAATTCACCCATTGATGGTTCATAAAGCGGGTGTTCCAAATGACGTGTCGCTCATGAACCCGACCAAGGTGATGTTGGTTACTGGAGCAAACATGGCTGGTAAAAGTACCTACCTCAGAACAGTAGGGTCGGCCATTCTGATGAGTAGAATTGGTGCGCCCGTTTTTGCGCGTTCTTTTGCCATTGGAGATTTTCACTTGTACACGTCCATGCGTACAACAGATTCATTGGATTCTGGTACCTCGTATTTCATGGCTGAATTGAAAAGACTATCGGGATTGATTGATCTGGCTTCGGAGAAATCACAAGTGGTGGCTTTACTTGATGAAATATTAAAGGGGACCAATTCTGTAGATAAAGAACAGGGGTCAAGAGGGTTCGTAGAGCAGTTGGTTCAGAAGAACATTTCAGCCATCGTTGCAACACACGATGTTTCTCTTTGTACGCTCAAGGACGAACTTCCTGCAGCAATAGATAACAAGCATTTCGCCTCCGAAATCGGACAAAATGATCTGCTCTTTGATTACACGCTCAAAGAGGGCGTTTGTGATACCATGAACGCCACCTGGTTGATGCGATCTATGGGAATCATCCCGGAGGCCAAGTAAAATGGAGCCGCTCTTCTTAGTCTTAGGATTTCTAGGTTTTATCGCCTTCGCCGTCTCAACAGTTGCCAGTGGCGGAGGAGCGCTCATATTGGTAGGTACTTTGGGATCACTCATCCCTTCAAATGCAATAGCCCCAGTGGTCCACTTGGGGAACTTTTTAGGCAGACCCAGCCGAGTCTGGATTTTCAGAAAACACATCAGGTGGGATATCGTTCTATACTATTTGCCTTCGGCTATTTTGGGCGGATTCATTGGTGCTTACTTTTTCGCTCATCTCGAATTAGAATGGGTCATCCCAATCATTGCCATATTCCTAATTTCGACACCATTCCAGTATCGATTTGGAAAGAAGAAACAGGCTTTTTCAATGTCTTTATGGATGTTCGTTCCCCTTGGCTTGATTGTTTCTTTTGTAAGCTCTCTTATTGGGGCAACGGGCATGGTACTCAATCCTTTTTACCTCAACGCAGGTGTTTCGAAAGAAGAACTCATCGGTACAAAGGCGGTTAATTCATTCGTAGTTGGTTTGGTTCAAGTAGGCACTTACGCTTCATTTGGGCTGTTGGACGGAGTTAAATTGTACTATGGTTTGAGTATCGGAATTGGCGCGTTGGTAGGCAATTTTGTGGGCAAGAGGTGGTTGACGAAAATCTCTGATAAGCGCTTTTTGCAATTGGTTATCTTGCTTATGTTTATAACGGGTTGTCTTATGCTAGTGAACTATTTTACTGGTGAATGATCGTAATTTCAGCGTGATGAAAAGAGTAACAGGAATCGGAGGTGTGTTCTTCAAAGTGAAGGACCCGGAAGCAACAAGAGCATGGTATGAAAAGCATTTGGGTTTCAATGTTGACACTTACGGTACCAGTTTTGCTTGGCAGTCTGAAAAGAATCCAAACGGGATAGGCTTTACGGCGTGGAGCCCTTTCAAGGAAGACACCGAGTATTTCGGAGACGCGCAAGATTTTATGATCAATTTCCGCGTTGCTGATTTAACGAAACTCGTTGCGGTTCTCAAAGAAGAAGGGGTAACCATTGTAGACGAAATTCAATCGTTCGAATACGGAAAGTTTGTTCATATAGAAGATCTCAATGGGATGCGCTTGGAGTTGTGGGAACCGGTTGATGAGGTGTACGACAACATGATCGAAGCCAGAACCTCTTCCTAGCTCGAAAAATGCCTAAAAACACGGAAGCGCAAATCTGGATGACTTGCGCTTCTGGTAGTTGTTAAGTTGTAGTTGATGAGTCCGAAAACTCTTTGACCACGAGACGTCATGAATGCTTTATGCCGAACCTTTATTAACCTTATCCACTTCTCGTGTGCCTGACTACACCACTAAAGTAGGCACTCCTTTCGCGTTCTTTTCTGCTGATTTATAATTCGGTATCCTCTGACGAAAAACCGGTGCGGCAGGGTTAGTTTCTGGTGGAATACACTTTTCAACATTTCGACGTGAATCGTTTGCAAAACTTTTTGTCCATTCAACGATGGAATTAAGTTTCTTGAGTAGGCTAATAGGAATCATTTCGAATTAGCTTATTACCCTCTGTACTAGCCCAATAAGAGAAGAATGGAAGATCAGAATTTTGATATGATGCGGTTCGACTTGCCGAAAGAGCAATCGTCAATCATTAAAGTCATCGGAGTAGGTGGTGGTGGAAGCAATGCCGTCAACTACATGTACGAACAAGGAATCAAAGGTGTAGACTTCATCGTGTGTAACACAGATGCACAAGCCCTTGATGCCAGTCCTGTGCCTGTAAAAGTTCAATTAGGGGAAACCTTAACAGAAGGTCGCGGAGCAGGTTCTATTCCAGAAGTGGGACGAAATGCTGCTGTGGAGAATCTTGATGACGTGAAAAACATCATTGGAACCAACACGACGATGGTGTTCGTGACGGCAGGAATGGGAGGTGGTACCGGAACAGGTGCTGCGCCAGTTATTGCCAGGGCAGCAAAGGAAATGGGAATTCTTACCGTAGGAATCGTAACCGTTCCATTCGTATTCGAAGGGAAAAGAAGAAGCGATCAAGCTACTGAAGGGTTGAACGAAATGCGTGACTCAGTAGATACATTGTTAGTCATTACAAACGATAAGCTGAGAGAACTATTCGGAAACCTACCGCTCAAAAAAGCCTTCGATCATGCTGATGAAGTGTTGTGCACAGCAGCAAAAGGAATTGCTGAAGTAATTACACTCACAGGTGAGATTAACGTCGATATGAACGACGTCAACACAGTAATGCGCAATAGTGGAGTTGCTGTTATGGGGTCAGGAAGAGCTTCGGGCGAAGGAAGAGCAATGACCGCTGTGAAAGAGGCATTGGAATCACCATTGTTGAACGACAATGATATCGAAGGCGCAAATTTCGTGCTCCTCAACATTACCTACGGAGACGAAGAAGTGTTGATGGATGAAATCAGTGAAATCACAGATTACATTCAAGACTGTGCCGGAAGATCTGCAGAAGTAATTTGGGGCTATGGATCAGATGATAGCCTAGGGAACGACTTGTGTGTGACCGTAATAGCAACGGGCTTCAAAGCAAATGAAGTAGATGCTGGTCTGCCAGTTAAAAAAGAAGAAATTAAGAAAGTATGGCTTCCTGAAAACAACGTTCAGGAAGTAACTCGTCCAGTGGATGCTCCTACGGAAACAACAGGTCAAGTAGACGTGACGCCTACTCCAGAACCTGAGCCGTTTTTGAAAACGCAGGAAGAAGAAGTGCGCTACAACTTGACCCAAGAGGTGGAAGAAGAAGTGAACGCTGATGAGTGGCAAGTAATCGACAAGCAGGAAGTAGAGCTGCAACCGGAACTGTTCAAAGAAACGCCGGAAGTGACTCCAGAGGCTGAAATCGAAGTTGAAGAGCCAGAGTTAGATAACTTGAAATTCGATGTTGAAGAAGTTTCAACAGAAGATAGCAAGTTCAACTACTTTGATCTCGAAGGGAATGAAATGGAACGTGATGATTTGTTGACGTCTGAGCCTACCGATTCACTATTTATCAGTGAAGAACAGGAAAAGCCAGCATTGCCTCCTGATGATAGACCTTCCCGAGAAGAATTGCAGATGAGAAACAGAGAACGCGAGCAACGTATTCGTGAAATCTCTATGAAACTCAAAACGCCAAGTGGATTAGTAGATCTAGAAAACGAACCAGCATTCAAAAGAAGAAATGTTCGTCTAGATGATACACCACATTCTTCCGATAGCTCCGTTTCTAAATTCGCTTTGGGCGAAGAAGAAGACGAGGCTGGGAACAAACGCGCTCAGTTAAGGGATGATAATTCGTTCCTACACGGACAAGTAGATTAATACACATTAATACATGGAAAGCCAGATGAAAGTCTGGCTTTTTTTATGCCCTTAAAACGCTGTACCTTTGCTGAAAATTCGGACAAATGAGCATCACAGATAAAATCAACAACGATATCAAAGCGGCTATGAAAGCACGCGAAACGGCAAAACTATCTGCCTTAAGAGATATTAAGTCAAAACTTCTTTTGGAAATGACCAAAGATGGAGCTGACGGTGGAGTTGATGAAAGTGCTGGAATGAAAGTCTTGAATAAGCTTTACAAGCAACGAACAGAAGCAGCTAAAATCTATCAGGAACAAGGACGTGAAGACCTCTACGCTGAAGAAATGGAGCAAGCTGAAGTTATTAAAGCATACTTGCCAGCACAACTTACCCCTGAAGAAATTGAGGTGGAAGTGAAGGCCATCATTGACGCTACAGG
>JAQWQB010000007.1 GCA_029245065.1 Flavobacteriales bacterium
TCCAGAAAGGAATCAACATGCCCTGGATCCCAAGTACCGTGTTCCCTACCAATACAAAGGAAAGGGTTTGAATAACTGAAATCATGAACATCACACTGATCTTAGAGAACAGGTAACTTCCTTTGGAAAGGTTCAAAAACTCCTCTCGTTTTAAGATTTTCTTATCGCGAATAATTTCTTCGGCACTCACCGTTAACCCAAGGAATAGCGCAACAATCACAGAGATAAATAGGTACTGAGGAATGTTCTCGCTTTCCCTAAAAATATACTGTGCTTCTTGTCCCCGCTCCGATTGGTAAAACTTGACGAAAAAGCTCAAGAGCAATGCCAAGGCTGGGGCCTCCAAAAAGTTGATGAGCATGTACTGCCTGTTGGCAATTTTGCTCAATACATCACGCTTCCAAAATACGTGCAACTGACGCAGCTTGGAAGGTATCTTGAAGGAAGATTTTGGTGGATCCTCATTCTGAACAGGCTTCGCAATGTGGTTCCCAAGAATCACGTTGTAGAAGTTATTCCACTCTGGTGGTGTAATCTTTCGGTGCTCCGTCAGGTTACCGTACTCGTCTACTACCTTGGATTCAATGATGTTAAAAAGTTGCTCCGGATTCACGTTACCGCAGCGGGCACATTCGCTTTCATTCAAGTTCGCATGGTTGACCAAGCGCTTGAAATAAATAATACTTTCTACTGGATTTCCGTAGTAAATTGGATAACCTCCCTGGTCCAGCAAGAACAGTTTGTCGAACATCTTAAAGATATCTGACGAAGGCTGGTGAATCACTACAAAAATGAGTTTCCCTCTCAGTGTCAATTCCTTGAGAAGGTCCATGATGTTTTCTGAATCGCGCGAAGAGAGTCCTGAAGTAGGTTCATCAACGAACAGCACACTTGGCTCACGAATGAGCTCCAAGGCAATGTTCAAACGCTTTCGCTGTCCACCTGAGATGGTTTTTTCAAGGGGCGAACCAACAATGAGTTCACGTGCTTCGAAAAGGCCCAATTGAGACAGGGTGTTGTTCACCAGATCTGCAATTTCTTCCTCTCCTTTGTCCCCAAAACACAACTTCGCGTTGTAGAATAGGTTTTGGTAAACCGTCAATTCTTCAATCAACAAGTCGTCCTGCGCCACATATCCAATCACCCCTTCTAGCTGTTCACTTTGGTGGTGAATGTCGATACCGTTGATGGTAACCGACCCGTAGGTTGGCGTGTAATTTCCGTTCAAGACATTCAGCAACGTAGACTTTCCAGACCCACTTCCTCCCATGATTCCAATGAGGTTCCCACTGTTTTCTGAGATGTTGAGTTGATGAAGAGCTTGCTTGTTGTTGCGCTTGAAGTAGTACGATAAATTTTCTGCTCTGAATTCAATATCGGCTTGCTCACTGTCATCCATGAACCGATGCATGACATCGCTGTAATAGATAGACGAAATCTTCGAACCACGGATAGAAGCACCTTGGTTGAAGACATAACTTGGCCCGCTGGAAAGCACCTGGCCATTGAGCAACAAATCGTCTGTGCCGTAATACCGCAAGAAAAACATGTTTTCTTTTTCGAGGCGGTAAAACACCAACAATCCATTTAATGAATCAAGCTGAAACTGCTTGGCTTCTTGAAGTGCCATGCCGTTTTCAGGCTGAACGAATAAAAAATTGGGAAGGTCTTCCACCGCCCCTTCATTCTGAATAAGGGCACGAATTCCTTTGTAAGAATCTAATTCGATGTTGAATGCATCTGCTACCGTTTCTACAAACTCCCACTCTTGATCAGTAGTTTGTTCGAACGCTTGGATGAATTCTATGAGACGAATCAACACGAAGTACTTCTCTTTCTGAGCAAGCTCTTCATTGATTCGGGTACAGATACGGAGCACTTTTACAGAACTTAATGCAACACGCTTTTTGCTCGTCGCCTTGGAAGAAGTCTTACGGGATCTAAATTCCGCAATGTACTCTTCATAGGTGTCGAGGTACTTGTTGACCAGTTCCTTGTTCAGTTGCTGACGAAGGAAAATGGCAACAATATCTCGTCCGCTCTTGCGCGTATCATCTTCTTGCCCACCTCGGGCGATGATAGCGAAGAGCTGCATTAAGGCACGTAATATACCTGCGCTCATCTATAGGGTGTCTATGATCTAGTGTGGTTGTTCTTTATTGCTTGAATCCGATCAAGATGACAGCACATCCGCTGTCTTGCTTGTTCAAATCCAACTGGGCTTCAATGCTACAGCTCATGGTGTTTTCCACTACAAAATCCCAATACGGTGCATTGCTGTAATCTAAGTTTGTGAAAAGTAGATTCCCTTCTTGATCGAACAATCTGAAAATCAGATTTCCTTGTTCTTCACCGCTGCACGCAGCAATACGGTAGGTGTTTCCACCAAACAAGGTTGTTTCAAATTCAGCTACCTGATCATTGTATAACAATGCGCGGTAGAACTGTCCGTCAGAAATGTATTCTGTTAAATGTTCGCTGCAGTCGTCGGCAATGGATTCACATTGTGCTTGACTAGCCAAGGCCATGAAGGCGAAAGCGAATAGGATGGAAAATTGCTTTATCATGGTTTTCAATTTTATTGGATGATCATGTTTCGGATAGCATCCACTTGCACGGCAATCAATGCCAATTGTTCATCTGAAAGTTCAACTTTAGACTTACTGTTGAGGTAAGAAATACGTTGTGAAGCGTCTGGAATAGGTTTAACGTAGGTGTACGTCATGTTCAACCCTTCAAAGAGTTCAGCCAATGCCGCCATCTTTGCTGCCAATTCCAGCGTTGAAGGCTCTGTGCTTCTCTTGAGTAGGTTCACAATACTTCGCACCGCTGTACCTTGTTCACCGATACGGTTTCGCATGGCGTCATTTGATTCTGCTGCTTGCATAGAAAGATGAAGGGCTTCAATCCAGCCACCAGACAATACCAGCGCTGCCACCTCTTCTTCATCGTTCTGCTTCAAGTACTGATCTGCGGCCTTGAAAAGGTTCGCATTCAACTTGTACAGTGAATCGCGGCTATCAATGTTTGACGCAAAGCGATCGATCAAACTTTGATCAATGTTGTTTCGAATGTTCAACTCCGTAGCCAAGTCCTCCACTACTTTGAAGTAGTCTAGTTTCAACTGCGCATTGTTGTAATTCGATAGGTATGCCAAATCAGCCCCGTAAACACCAAGGTTTAGTGCTTGAGAAGACTGGTTCATGTAGCTGTTAACCTTTGCTACAGGATTTAATAAAGCATCGTTGTAAGGAATCTCGCTCTTGCTAAGCAGTACCGCTGTTTGCACAGGTGAAGGGAGTGAAAAGATTTCACTGTCCAGTTTAACAAGTTTGGAGGTCACAGCATTCTCGTTTGCTTCTTCGACGCTGACTTCTTGAGTCACGTCTTCCACATTCGTGTCTTTTGGCTCGTCTCCGCAACTTGCGAATAACAAACCGAAGGCCGCTGTAGTAGCCAATAAAGGGTGAATAGTACGTTTCATAGAGTGGGGTTGTAGTGTTTCCCTTGCTCTGATACGCTTACAGAGCTAGGAAGGTTACCAAAGTACCGATTTTTTTTAGGCACTTTGTAAACCAGACACTTCTTCGATGAAACGGGAGATGTTTATAACGTTACTGACCTTCGAAACAGCCTTTCAAACCTGGAAGGAAACGCGGCGCACAATTAATATCTTGGGCAGGAGGAAATGTTCCTGTTACAAACCCAGCATTCCACTGGTTGGTGGGATTTACCAGATGAAAATCACCACCTCCACCATTGGTGAAAGGTGGGTTAACGCCATTCACCATAAAGTTGTAACGCGTCCCGTCAGCTACAGATGCCTCGGTATCTACTCCGCAATACTGAAATTCGTAATCTTGAAAGTCCTCATCTTGAATATCTACTACAAACTCAGAAAATTCATTGAGCGAGGCATTGTTACCGTACATAATGCAATTGTAAAACCAGGTATCGTTCAAGGTTCTTACTTGCAGGTTGTTCTCAACGTCGAGGTAATAATTGTTCAAGAAGAACGAAGGGGTTTGACGGGTTCCGTCGCTCCAGTAGTTAGCGTAGGTGCAATATTCGAACTGGTACCTTCCACCAAAGGAATAAGCTCCACAAGATTGGCCACAATTAGAGAACAAGTTATTCGCTCCTGAAACATTCGACCCTTGGCAAAGCAAGCCGTAGATACTCATGTTGTCGATCTCGGTGTTCGTAATACGAAGGGCATCGGCACTTGGGTTGGACAGTGTGTCTACCTGCACGCCTATGTTTCCATTTTTAATGATTGCATGATCAATGGTAGAGCCTTCGTTTTCGAAGAGCCAAATTCCTCCTCGGGCTACCGTGGCTTCTTGAACGCCAAGATCTGATTCAAACTCAAACGTCAGTTCAATGCCCCATTGTCCGGGTAAATCTTGGTATTCAGGCTCAAGACGGTCTCCACAAAAGGTGACTTTATTATCGCAAGTACCATTCACATTGAGCGTACCTCTGAAGACATAGATACCACTGCCTTGGTGGCAATAGACCTCCGTTCCCGCATTGATGGTAAGCGAATTGCCTTCATCCACGGCCACAATTCCGTAAATGACATGAGGTAAGTCGGCGTTCCAAACTTCATTGGCGGGAAGTACGAAGAGTTCACCTCCTTGTCCGCCGTGAAAAATGGCGTTTTGTCCCCAACTCACCAACTCAACGAACGTTTCATTGGTGTTTACTTCTATTCGAATGCGGTCTTCTACAATGAAGGGTAAATTCGCGGCATTGGGGTCAATGGTCACTTCTACAAACACCCACATACTGTCTCCTGGAGCCAATTCCAGGTCGGTAAAACGATCGCCGGCTATTCCGTCCACGTTCATGCGGTACTCAGAATTGCTATTTCCTTCCAGTTCAATGGATGAGATGCGAATGTTTTCGTTTTCGTTGTTGTAGATGCGAAAATTTTTCGTGACTGAACCGATGGTGGTGAAAACAGTATCGAACAAAATCGTGTCTTGAGAGACCGAGATGTTTGCAGACGAATCGGTAATGAATCGGTCTTTCTTGCACGCTTGGAACGTACCAAGACAAACAAGTAGTGCGAAAAAGAAGTAATGGTATGGCTTCATAACTGAGTGCAAAGATGCAAAGTTCCTTTTCATAACACGTCATTTTCTACTTTAGTATCATGGAATCAAGAAAAATGAGTGCGGGAAAAGAACAACTATTGGATTTCTTTGGAGCTGTGGAACCGTTGTTAGCTGAAGTTATTAAGGCGAATGATGCACTTCAAACTCCAGCTCCCTCCTCTCCTTTCGAATCATTGGTGAGCGCCATCATCAGCCAGCAGCTCTCTGTTAAAGCCGCCGCAACCATTCATCAACGATTGGTTGAACTGTTGGACATGGATGTTTCTCCCTTGAATGTACTGTCCAAATCCATTGAAGATTTCAGATCAGTGGGCGTTAGCAAGCAAAAAGGTAGTTACTTACTGGACTTGGCGAGGCATTTTCATGAATCCCCATCAGCTTACGGCTCGTTGGAGACGAAATGCGATGAGGAAGTAATTGAGCTGTTAACCGCAGTGAAGGGAATTGGTGTTTGGAGTGCACAAATGTTTCTCATGTTTAATTTGCTTCGCGAAGATGTTTTTCCAGTTGACGACCTCGGCATTCGAAACGGGATGAAAGCACTCCTTGAACTGCCAGAAGACATCACCAAAAAAGAACTGACAGCACATGCAGAAAAATGGTCACCACATCGAACTGCGGCTTGTAGGTACATTTGGAAGTGGTATTCGAACTAATTTCCCTACACCTATTGCATCGACAAAAAGAAACCACACGCTGATCAATTTCTACCCATAATAATTCTTCTACAACACCATAGACTGCTAGTGATGAGCTAAATTGAATTTTCAATTAAGTAAATTATTATATACTTTTATGAAGTGTTCAGAGGCATTGCGTCTACTTCGAAAAGACGGATGGGAAATTGTTTCGCAAAAAGGCTCACACTTAAAATTAAAACATCCGTCAAAAGATGGTGTGCTGATTTTTCCAAACCACGGTTCAAGAGAATTGGGGAAAGGGCTTCAACGAAAACTATTTAAACAAGCAGGGTTGTGAAGAAATTGAAAGGAAAAATTAACGTGAAGGTGGAAAAAACAAGCGACGGCTTTTCTGCCTACGCCGAGAATTACGATGTTTTTACTACCGCTTCCAATTCAACCGAGTTGTATTCCAATTTAATTGAGGCCTTAAATCTCCTCTTGGAAGATGCTGAACAGTTTGTCACTAAAAACGAACTCCAATTGCAATTTGATTTGAAACAGTTCTTTCAACATTACAGCGTTTTGAATGCAGTGGTCCTCGCTGAACGCATTGGTATGAACCCAACCCTCCTTTCGCAATATGTTAGAGGTAAAAAAGTTCCTTCAAAGAAGCAGCTATCACGCATCATGAGCGGAATCAATGAAATTGGCAAGGAGTTATCGGACCTAAACTTCACAGATTGACTTGGTTCTTTCGTCTTCATTTTCAATTTTGAATCGAAGACCTCAAACCAAGTTCCTATCTTCGCGCGAAACGCTGACACATGAATTTCTACGTACTTGACGAAAATCAAGTTCAACTTGGGCCATTTACCGCTGCTGAACTAAAAGAAAAAGGACTCTTACCGGAAGCACTCGTGCGTACCGAAACATCTAGTGATTGGGTACCGGCTTCTGAGTTATCGGAATTGAAATCTATTTTCAATCCTGAAGATTCTACGGTTGAATCAAGTGAAGGTCCGGCGGAAGAAGTAGTCAATGAAGCGCCAACGGAAGAAGCTTCATCGTCAACGGAAGAAGCGACTTCTGCCAGCAGTGAAGAGCCGACAATCAATTCAGGAGCAAACGAAAAGGACCAGGATGCGGAGGCGAAGAATGATTCCATTGCAATTGCACCAGTTGTAAAAGAGAAAAACTCTTCACAACAACAGCACCAACGATCTCGTCATTCTTATCAGAACATCTACGAAGAATACTTCGATGTGAATACGTTGACAGAGGAAGAGCGCACTAAATTCAGCAAGCACAATTTTTCAGATGAGTTAGGTGTTGGTGTTTGCATCCTCCTCCACTTCATTACTTGCGGTTTTTTCACTACTATTTACAGTGGATTAAAATACTCCAACCTTCCAGAAATTAAGCAAGATGATTTTGGAGCTGGGCAGGCCATTGGGTTTATGTTCATCCCCTTCTTCAACTTGTATTGGATTTTTATTTTTTGGAGAACGTTGGCGCAACGCATCAATTTCCAGTTCAAACTGCGCGGCAAAGCAGCACCCGTTTCATTGGGTCTAGCCACTACTTATTGCATCTTGATGTTCATTCCTTACTTAGGGTGGTTTGTTAATGCACTCATCATAGCGCCAATTCTATTGTCGCAAATACAAGGAGCCAGTGTAATCTTGGCTGAAGAGAAAAGAAAAGGGGCTTACACTTCTTAATTTTCAATCACGACATAATTGAGTTCGTCCAATTGCCAGTCGATGACCATTCCTTTGGAGAGTTCATCTGCTTTGGCTTTTCCGTATAACAACTCACACAAGTAGAGCGAGGCTTCAAACGATTTTGCTCCCCCTGCAGAAGTAATGTACTTTCCATCGTGAACGAATAACACACTATCTCGCACGTCTAAATACGGGAACATTTGTTTGTATGATGCTACATCACCTGGAAAAGTAGTTGACACCCGATTTTCCAAAACACCGGCTTTTGCTAGCATAAAGGCTCCATCACAATGCGAGATGGTATATGCTGATACGGCATCTACCTGTTGGATGAATTGCAAGAGTTCCTCGTTCTCCAAGTCTGAATCCAAATTGTGCTCAGCTGCAGGTATCACCAAAATGTCGATTTCGGATGCAATGTCTGTTTGTGTGAAATCAACGTCTGGAATAACGGTCAACCCTTCAAAGGTTTTAATCGGCTCAGAAGTATTTGACACGGTAAACACATTCATTGATTTAATGCCATCGCGGTAAACGGTGTGTTGGAAAATATCCATCGGAGCGGTGAGTTCGGTATTGTACGTCCCGGGAATCACAAGCAGCGCCACGTTGTATTGGTCTTCTGAAATGAGTTGGTCAATGGACACCTCTTTAGTTACGGGTAGCACTTTTGCAGGAGCCACAGAAGACTCACATCCAACAAGCACTAGAACAAGAATTAGAAAAGGAAATATTCGCATGAAGCGAAGATAGCAGGTCAAAACGAATTATCTTTTCCTTGTTTCAACTCGAATTATGCAAGGTATCAGTTGGATTATCGTTTTTGTTTTTCTGGTAACATTCCAGCACGCGTCGCAAGCTCAAAGTACGCGGTATGAAATGAATTCGGACTCTACCTTGGTGATCTCTTCCCGCGGACTGAACGGGATGGGTCCATTGATCGGGTTCCGTGGCTTTAAGAGCAATCTATTGGAAGTTGGTGCTGTTATCTCACAAATTGGTCATGGGGTTGAAGGCGTTGAAATCAGTTACTTGAACAATTTGAAATTTGACGACGATATGGTCAGCGGGATTTCTGCTGGGTATTTTAGGGGGTTCGCTTTTTTTGAAGCCGGCGTACTCGGTACGTATTACTTCAGTAAAGATGCGAGGGGGTTCTATGCTCGTCCGCACCTGGCTTTTGGTTATGGAGGTATTCTAACGATTGGATACGGTTACAACATTCCTTTCTTCAACGCCGATATGAAAGAACAAGTTGCGCGTCATGAGATTCGGCTGATAGCGAGATGGGCTATTGGGGCCTATTAATAAAAAAGCCCCGCTTAGAGCGAGGCTTTTAATTGGTCTAAAATTTTCAATTCACTTATCCCAAGTAAGACTTCAAAATCTTACTGCGTGACGTATGCTTCAATCGACGAATCGCTTTTTCCTTGATCTGGCGAACACGTTCTCTTGTCAAATCAAAACGCTCTCCTATTTCCTCAAGGGTCATCGGGTGTTCTCCGTTCAAACCAAAGTACAAACGAATAACATCCGCTTCTCTGGTAGTCAGGGTACGCAATGAGCGTTCGATTTCACGGCGAAGTGATTCCGTCATCAAATCAGTATCAGGAGATGGTGTATCGCCTGTTTGAAGTACATCGTACATGGTACTAGAACTATCATCTCCATCTTTCAATGGTGCATCCATGGATACGTGACGTCCGGCGTTTTTCAACGACTGCTTCACTTCATCCAGGGTCATTTCTAGTACTTCAGCCAATTCAGCTGCAGTTGGTGGGCGTTCATATTCTTGCTCCAAACGTGCAAATGCCTTGTTGATCTTATTGATAGAACCAATTTTGTTCAACGGCAAACGAACAATACGAGACTGTTCTGCGAGCGCTTGAAGGATCGATTGACGAATCCACCAAACAGCGTATGAGATAAATTTGAAACCACGTGTTTCATCAAAACGTTGAGCCGCTTTGATCAGACCGAGGTTTCCTTCATTGATCAAATCAGGAAGTGATAGTCCCTGATTTTGATATTGCTTTGAAACAGATACAACGAACCTCAAGTTTGCTTTTGTGAGCTTTTCAAGGGCGATCTGATCTCCCTGCTTGATTCGGCGAGCTAGCTCTACCTCTTCTTCAGCAGTAATAAGATCCACCCTTCCGATTTCTTGCAAATACTTGTCAAGGGAAGCTGTTTCTCTGTTGGTGACCTGTTTGGTTATTTTTAACTGTCTCATTTCCTTTTTCTTTATGCTCCCTAAGCTTTTAACAGCTCAAGGGTCTTCTTCACCTACTTCACTTTTTTCTCTCTTCACACCTTCTACGAAACGAGCGCAGAAAGTTCCTTCTTTAACTTAAACGTTGAAAAGAGGTGAATCAAACGTTAAATCATCAAAAATGATGCAAAACTTTCCAGAACTGACACATTGACGTCAATTCTGAGGAGAATTAATCTCTTCTGCGACGATCGTTGCGATCTCCACCTCTACGGTCTCCACCACCACGACGGTCACCTCCTCTATCAGAACGTTCTGGGCGCTCTACATAGCCTTCAGGTTTCTCCATCAACACTTTTCTAGAAAGCTTGATTTTGTTGGTTTTAGGGTCACGTCCAACAACTTTGAACTTCACCATATCACCTTCTTTCAGTACGTCTTCTACTTTCTCAACGCGCTCCCAAGCCAACTCAGAAACGTGAATCAATCCATCTTGTCCAGGAACGATCTCAACGAACGCACCGTAAGGCATGATAGACTTCACTTTTCCTTCGTACTCTTCACCAATTTCAATTACTGGAGGGAATACGATTGTTTTAATTCGGCTAACAGCATCTTGGATAGCAGCAAGATCGCTTGCAGATACTTCAACAATTCCTTTGCCGTCACGTTCATCAATTGAGATAACTGTTTCTGTTTCGGCTTGAATTTCCTGAATGATTTTTCCACCAGGCCCGATTACAGCACCAATCATGTCTGTAGGAATATCGAATGATTCGATACGTGGAGCGTATGGCTTGTAATCAGCAGCTGGTTCAGACATCGTCTTCGTAATCTCATTCAAGATGTGAAGACGTCCGTCGCGTGCTTGGTACAATGCTTCCTTCAATACTTGGAACGAAAGTCCAGCGACTTTAATGTCCATCTGGCAAGCAGTAATACCTGCTTCAGTACCTGTTACTTTGAAGTCCATATCTCCCAAGTGATCTTCATCTCCAAGGATATCAGAAAGTACTGCATACTTACCTGTTTCAGCGTCACTGATCAATCCCATAGCGATTCCAGATACAGGCGCCTTAATTGGCACACCACCATCCATCAATGCAAGGGTCCCTGCACAAACAGTTGCCATAGAAGACGAACCATTTGATTCAAGGATTTCAGAAACCAATCTGATTGTGTAAGGACAATCTTCTTGTGAAGGCATCACTGGCTTCAATGCACGAAGTGCAAGGTTACCGTGACCTACTTCTCTTCTACTCACACCACGAAGCGGTCTTGCTTCACCAGTTGAGAATGGAGGGAAGTTGTAGTGAAGAAGGAAACGATCACTTCTCTTTTCCAATGCACCATCGATGGTTTGTTGGTCGAGCTTTGTACCCAATGTAAGGGTAGTCAATGATTGTGTTTCACCTCTTGTAAAGATCGAAGAACCGTGGGTTGTTGGAAGGTAATCTACTTCCGACCAGATTGGACGAATCTCCGTTGTCTTTCTTCCGTCAAGACGCTTCCCTTCTTCAAGGACTACGTTACGGATAGCTTCTTTGAGTGCTTCTTTTGCGTAAACGCTAATCAAGCCACTCTTTTCAGCCAAGTCTTCTTCTGAGAAGGTACCTACGTACTCTTCTTTAATAGCAGAAAAAGCTTCTTTACGTGCCTCTTTCGATGCGCCGTTTGAAGCTGCTTCATAGTATTTCGGGTACAATGCAGACTTTACAGTTGCACGTAGCTCTTCATCATGTGTTTCGTGACTGTACTCACGTTTTGGAAATGCTTTCCCTACCATTTCAGCAAGTTCTAGCTGCACTTGGCAGTGAACTTTAATAGCAGCGTGAGCAACTTCAATGGCTTCTACCATTTCGTCTTCGCTCACTTCCAACATTTCTCCTTCTACCATCACAATGCTGTCCATTGATCCGGCGATCATCATATCCATGTCTGCTGTTTCAAGAGCAGATTTTGTAGGGTTGATGACGAACTTTCCATCGATACGTGCAACACGTACTTCGGAAATAGGTCCGTTGAATGGGATATCTGAAACACAGATAGCTGCTGATGCCGCTAATCCGGCTAAGCTATCAGGCATGTTTTCAAGATCAGCTGACATCACTTGGATTTGCACCTGCGTGTCTGCGTGGAAATCACCAGGGAACGTAGGACGCAAAGCGCGGTCTACCAAACGCATCACAAGTACTTCATCATCTGAAGGGCGTGCTTCACGTTTAAAGAATCCTCCTGGGAATCTTCCAGCTGCAGCGTATTTCTCGCGGTAATCAACTGTTAGTGGTAAGAAATCAACACCATCCTTGGCGTCGTGGTTTGCAACAGCTGAAGCAAGGAGCATTGTATCTCCCATACGGACCACTACTGATCCGTGTGCTTGCTTTGCTAGTTTTCCGGTTTCAATCGTTACCGGTCTGCCATCTCCTAGGTCGATGGTCTTGGTGTGCAGTGTGTAGTTCATACGTCTTATAGGGTACTACATTCAATCAAAAAGAGGCAATGGTCGAATTACCTATTGCCCCCTTTTGTAAACATCTATGTTATCTTTATATCTTTCAATTACTTACGCAATCCAAGTTCCTTAACGATTGAACGGTAACGCTCGATGTCGTTTGCCTTCAAGAAATCAAGCAATTTACGACGCTTACCTACCATTTTAATCAGTGAACGTTGGGTGTTAAAATCTTTACGATTTTTCTTTAGGTGCTCAGTCAAGTGAGCAATTCGGAACGTGAACATGGCTACTTGCCCTTCAGGAGTTCCTGTGTCTTTCTCAGACTTGTTGTGTTTTTTGAAGAACTCTGCCTTCATTTCTTTTGTCAAATACATGCCAAAATCTTTTAGATGAATATTATGTATTCCTAATTTATAGGAAGTGCAAAGGTACGTTTTCTTTTCTAAATAACTACCCTTGCTTCATCATTTTCAGCGCCATCGCTACTTTTGATTTCAACTCTGCTCTTGGCACAATCATATCAAGGAATCCATGTTCCAAAACAAACTCCGAACGCTGGAAGCCTTCTGGCAAGTCTTTTCCAATTGTTTCCTTCACTACACGCGGTCCTGCGAAGCCAATCAACGCTTTTGGTTCGGCAATATTCAAATCGCCAAGCATGGCAAAACTAGCCGTCACTCCACCTGTGGTAGGATCAGTCAAAATCGAAATGTACGGTAACCCTGCTTCTGACAATTGCGTCAAGCGCGCCGAGGTCTTCGCCATTTGCATGAGTGAAAAACCAGCTTCCATCATTCTCGCACCTCCAGATTTGGAAATACAGATAAACGGACAATTGTTTTTGACAGCGTGTTCAATGCCTCGTGCAATCTTTTCTCCAACTACAGATCCCATGGAACCGCCAATGAAGCTAAAATCCATGCAAGACACCACTACCTTCTCTCCTTCCATCATTCCGCTCGCTGTTCGCAACGCGTCTTTCAAGTCGGTTTTGGCCATAGAGGCCTTCACACGTGAGGTGTATTTCTTTGTATCTGCAAATTCCAGTGGATCTCCTGAAGTAAGATTCGCCGCAATCTCTCTGTACTTTCCATCATCGAACAAGATTTGGAAGTATTCTTCCGAACCTACTCTTTCGTGATGATCACAGCTAGGGCAAACCCACATTTCGAGCGCATGCTCTTGCGAAGTCAGCACGTGGCTACACTTAGGACATTTGTACCACATCCCTTCTGGGATCTCCTTTTTCTCGGTAGATTTTGTGGTAATACCTTCTTTTATTCTCTTAAACCAACCCATGTTTCTGCGTTAGGACATGCAAATATAAAAAAGCACATGAGAGCGAACCCCTCTTTTGACTTGGATGTTATCAACGTATGAAGAAACTAGAACGGATAACCAATTCCTAAGTTGAAATTTAGATTCGGAATGAAACGGTAATCAGTGTTACCATTTAGGTCGTTGATGTAGTTCGTATACTCATCCTTAGGTTGCCACCACCAGCGTTCTCCGCTAATTTTAGACGGGTCTTTGAGCTGTATTCCTGTGTCAAAACGAACAAGGAAAAAGTCAAAATCAAATCGCAAGCCCAATCCGACACCAACTGCCATCTCTTCTATAAAATTAGCATCAAATCCACTCCCCGGTCGATCCGGATCTTCATCTATCAACCAAATGTTCCCGGCATCCACAAACAACGCGCCTTCCAATGTTTGCGTAACCTCAAAACGGTATTCTACACTTCCTTCAATAAGGATTTCACCAATGTTATTGAACGTCACTGCGGACGTAGAGTCCCGAGAACTTCCTGGCCCCAAAGTTCGAGGTCTCCAAGCGCGAATCCCGTTGCTACCCCCACCGTAATAACTCTCTTCGAAAGGCAACACCGATAAGTTTTTACCAGGTCTTCCCACCCCTACGTGTATTCTACTAGCTACCGCGTTTCGTTCATCCTTGTTCCGGTAATACCTGAAGTCCGTTTCCAATTTAACGTATTGGGCAAAGCG
>JAQWQB010000090.1 GCA_029245065.1 Flavobacteriales bacterium
ATAGGGTCCAACTCCAGGAAGATTCAAAAGTTCAGCAGCAGAATTTGGGAACTCTCCGTTGTAATTGTCGCGAATAATTTTGGCTGATTTATGCAGATTTCTGGCTCTAGAATAATAGCCCAAGCCTTGCCAAAGCTTTAAAATGGTCTCTTCTTCGGCGTTTGCCAAGTCCGTGACGGTTGGGAAAGTCGCTGTGAATTTATGGAAATAGGAGAGCCCTTGATCTACTCTTGTTTGCTGGAGGATGATCTCGGAAAGCCAACTATGGTAGGGGTTGTGTTGATTTCGCCACGGTAAATCTCGTTGGTTTTTGGCGTACCATTGAAGCAGTAATTCGGCAGTTAAATGCATGATTTTGTAACAGTTTCAGAGTGCAAATGTTAAAAATGCAATGTCAGCATTTTAGTTTTCAGTCAAATAGGTGTATCTTTGCGCTCCATTTTTTTGAAACCAATTTCAATCACCTAGTAATTATGACGAAGGCGGATATCGTGAATGAGATAGCTGACAAAACAGGTATCGAAAAGTCAGATGTGCAGACGACTGTTGAGGCATTTATGAAAACCATAAAAGGGTCTCTAGAGAGCGGGGAAAATGTGTACCTGCGAGGATTTGGAAGTTTTGTAGTAAAGAAGCGCGCTCAGAAAACAGGGCGTAACATCTTGAAGAACACTACAATTGTAATTCCGGCACACAACATTCCTTCGTTCAAGCCTGCAAAGACTTTTGTAGACGGAGTGAAGAAGAAAGTGACTGTAAAATAATGAAAAGCACTACGGCCAAAACCGTTGCTGTGATTGCAGCCATTGGGCTTGTAATCGTTTTCATGGTTATGCCAAGGGCTCCTAAGTCTGTTTTAGAAACAGTACCTGTAGAGCCCATGACAGACGTCGAGAAAGAGATCGAAGAAGCCGTTCACTTGGTGCAATCCGGTGAACAGCCCATGCAAGGGATCTTGAAACTTCGCGGCATCACAGAACGTGATTCGACCAATGAAGTAGCGCAACTTTGGCTAGGAGTGTTTAGCTTGCAGTCTGGACAAACGGAAAAGGCAATCAGTCGATTCGAAACAGTGAAACGATTGAATCCTTCAAATCCAGAACCCTATTGGCAACTTGGAATGATGTCAGTGGAACAAGGAGATTGTAGGAGTGCTATTCCTCAACTCGCCAAGACGGTGGAGTTGGATTCTTCATATGTGAATGGCCTATTTTTTATAGGCAATTGCTATGAAGACTTGAGTATGAAAGACTCAGCGCTTTATTATTACAGAGCTTACCTTCCTTATGCTCCCGATACAGTCGTATCAAGCAGGGTTGAACAGTTTATAAAGAAATTAGAAGAAGATTTAAATACATAGGCTATGCCAAGCGGAAAGAAAAGAAAAAGACATAAGATGTCTACTCACAAGCGTAAGAAAAGACTTCGTAAGAACAGACACAAGAAGAAGAAATAAGCCTTGCTTGTTTTTTTACTGCATCATAATGATGATGCGAATTCTTATTGTTCAGAAGACACTTCTCAAAAGCGCTTAATGTGAATGTAGAACTTGTAATTAATTCTACCAAAGACGGCGTAGAGATTGCGTTGCTTCAAGATAAGGTCCTGTCTGAGCTCCATAAGGAGCATGCAAACCAGGAATATGCTGTGGGAGACTTGTACCTCGGAAAGGTGCGTAAAGTTCTCCCTAGCTTGAATGCAGCATTTGTGGATGTTGGATACGAGAGAGATGCATTTTTGCACTACCTCGATCTAGGACCACAATTTGGCTCAATGAAATTGTACACCAAGCGTGTGCTTACCGGAAAGCAAACTTCACCAAGTTTGTCGGATTTCAGGAACCTACCAGATATTGACAAAGGAGGAAAGATCAAAGATCAAGTTGCTTCAAGTCAGCAAATTCTGGTTCAAGTTGCCAAAGAACCAATCTCTGCGAAAGGCCCTCGCCTTACAACGGAAATTACGTTGCCAGGAAGGTTTATAGTGCTTGTCCCTTTCTCAAACAAAATATCGCTCTCGCAGCGTATTTCAAGTGAAGAAGAGCGGACAAGGCTTAGACGTTTAATGCAGTCAATCAAGCCCCCAAACTTTGGGGTGATTGTGAGAACTGTTGCTGAGAACAAAGGAGCTGCAGAGCTTCATTCGGATCTGTCTGATCAAGTTGCTCGTTGGGATAAGCTCTACGAGAACTTGAAGGTAGCAAAGAAAGCCCCAAAGAGGGTACTAGGAGAGTTGGGTAAAACCAACGCCCTGTTGAGAGATATTCTATCGCCCAATTTCGAAGCAATTCATGTAAATGATGAAGGGCTTGCCGAAGAAATCAAAACCTACATACGTGGCATCGCACCTGATAAAGAAGGTGTTGTGAAATACGTGAAGGCCAATGATCTTTTCGAGAATTTAGGGATCCACAAACAAATCAAAGCTACCTTCGGGAAGCAAGTGAATTTGAAAAGTGGTGCGTACCTCATTATTGAACACACAGAAGCCATGCACGTCATTGACGTCAACAGTGGCGGACGAAAAGGTGGTGTCAAAAACCAAGAGGAAAATGCACTCGCTACAAACTTAGAATGTGCTGAAGAAATAGCTCGAATTCTCCGTCTAAGAGACATGGGAGGAATCATCGCCATCGATTTCATCGATATGGGTGACCGAGCCAATCAAAAGAAACTCCATGAAGCGTTGAAAAACGCCATGAAGGATGACAAAGCAAAGCACAATATTCTTCCTCCGAGCCGTTTCGGTGTTGTGGAAATTACCCGCCAAAGAGTGCGCGAGGTAACCGACATCAAAACCTCTGAGAAATGTCCTTCTTGTGATGGAAAAGGAGTGGTGCAAGCGCCAATCTTGTTTACAGACACACTGGAAAATAACTTGCGTTACATTTCAGATGAAGGAAAACAAAAAGAAATTCGACTATTGGTACACCCAATGGTAGAAGCCTACCTGAAAAAAGGATGGCTGAATTCTACAATTCGCAAGTGGAAGAAAAACTTCAATATGAAGCTTACGCTCGAAGCAAACTCTTCACTGCAATTCTTAGAATATCATTTTTACGACGAAGCTGGAGAAGAGGTGGTTATTTGAATCACCTCACTTCCTTCGGGTAACACAGAAAATGCTTTTCGACCTCGTTGCTAAGGGCATCCAGATTTAAATGATCGGATGCCGTTGCAACATCCTTCAAACTTCCATCCTTGAAATGAATCATAATGGCACTTACAGACTTGCTGTAAGCTCTGTTGTGGATCTTGTCTGAAATGACAAAACTAGCAGCATCTTCTTCTGAAAGATTGAATAACTGCTGAACAGCTGTGCGTTTCGTTTCGATCTCAGCTGGAACAAAAGAATCTTTACGTAAGTCAATCTTGAACAAATCACGTCGAGAAAGACGCTGGCATAATTCAGCCAAAACCAAATCATCATGATCTTGCCAAACCTTGATGGCCCCAAGAATATCGTAGTCATCCAACCTGCAGAAAGTAGCCAGTACTTCAGGATTGGCAACGAAATCTTCTCTGGTAAAATCATTTTTTAAAAAGAGCTGCAAGGCTGGTGATCCAAAAAGTTCGACCCCTTGCTGACTCAAATGCTTTGCGCGTTTCAAGATGTTTACCAACATGAATTCAGCTGATAATACGGTCTTGTGCAAGTATACCTGCCAGTACATGAGTCGTCTCGCAACAATGAATTTTTCAATTGAGTAGATGCCTTTTTCCTCAACCACGAGTTGATCGTCTACAACATTCAACATCTTAATGATGCGCTCTGACCCAACTTTTCCTTCTGTAACGCCAGAATAAAAGCTGTCTCGTTGCAAGTAATCCAGGCGGTCCATGTCCAATTGACTTGATACCAACTGGTGCAAAAAGTGTTTCGGGTAATGGTCATTGAAAATCTCAATGGCCGTATCTAACATCCCTCCCGTTGTTTCGTTCAGTTCGTTCATGATGAAAACAGAAATGTCTTCATGGCTCACACCTTTCACCAATGTATGCTCCAAAGCATGGCTGAAAGGACCATGGCCGATGTCATGAAGTAGAATGGCCATGCATGCACCTTTCGCCTCTTCTTCAGTAATCTCATGACCTTTCAAGCGAATCTCTTCAATAGCGTTCTGCATGAGATGCATGGCGCCAATCGCATGATGAAAACGGTTATGAGTAGCTCCTGGGTATACCAAGTGAGAGAGCCCTAGCTGAGAAATTCTTCGTAATCGTTGGAAGTATGGATGATCAATGAGGTCCAACATGAAGTCGTAACGGAGCGTAATAAATCCGTAAACCGGGTCATTGAGTATTTTTCGTCTATTCATTCGTTTTCTTCAATCAACTTTCAAGTACGAAACTCCGCTACTTTGCGTTTCTTTGTGACAAGAGCTTAATTCGATTCAAATATAGCCATTGCAAAAGGTTCATGGCTGGAAATATATAGGTAAAGACATTTATGGCACAAGTGAGAATTCTTTGGGCAGACGATGAAATAGATCTTCTCAAGCCCCACGTACTGTTTTTAGAGCAGAAGGGGTATGAAGTAGCAACCATCAATAACGGTTCTGAAGCTGTTGATATGGTCAAAGATCAATACTTCGATATCGTTTTCTTAGATGAAAATATGCCGGGCCTCACCGGGTTAGAGACATTGCAACTGATCAAGGAAAATGACCCGACGCTCCCTGTAATTATGATTACCAAGAGCGAAGAAGAGCATATTATGGAAGAGGCCATTGGAAGCAAGATTTCCGATTACCTCATTAAGCCAGTGAACCCAAACCAGATTCTCCTTTCCGTCAAAAAGAACCTAGATAAATCACGTTTGGTAAGCGAGAAAACATCTTCGGGGTACCAGCGTCAGTTCCAACAAATCAGTATGCAGCTGATGGATAAAATGGATGCTGACGAGTGGGCGGAATTGTACCGCAAACTCATTTATTGGGAATTGGAATTAGAAGACTCCGAAGACAAAGGCATGCTTGAGGTTTTCTCCATGCAACAAAGCGAGGCAAACAATCAATTCGTGAAGTTCATTAAGGACCATTACCTCGATTGGTTGAACGGAAATAGAAAGGCACCTATCATGAGCCACACGCTTCTGAATGAGAAGGTTCGTCCTATCGTTGAAACTTCAGGAGAAGCACCGGTTTTCCTTTTTGTAATTGACAACCTTCGCTACGATCAGTGGAAAGTACTTCAGCCCAAAGTGAGTGAAATGTTCCGAGTTGAAGATGAATCAATGTTCTACAGCATTCTTCCTACGGCAACTCAATATGCACGTAATGCTATTTTCGCCGGTCTCATGCCAACAGAAATTCAGCGCAAGTTTCCTAAGTTGTGGAAGAACGAAGACGATGAAGGCGGAAAGAACATGTTCGAAGCCGATTTCCTCGAGTCTAATCTGAAGCGAATGGGGTTGGACGTCAAATGGAGCTATAACAAGATCACCAACTTGAACGCAGGACGTAAGCTCGTGGATAATTTCGGCCAACTTAAGACCAATAAACTCAATGTAGTGGTATACAACTTCGTTGACATGCTTTCTCATGCACGTACCGAAATGGAAGTGATTAAGGAATTAGCAGATGACTCATCGGCTTACCGATCAATCACACAATCATGGTTTGATCATAGTCCATTGCTTGATATGATGCGAAAAGCGTCAGAAATGAATGCAAGAGTCATCATTACAACAGATCACGGAACGGTTCGAGTAGAGGACCCAATCAAAGTAGTAGGCGATCGAAATACCAACTCTAATTTGAGGTACAAAGCTGGAAGAAACCTAGATTACAACTACAAAGAAGTATTCGAAGTGCGGGATCCTGCTGACGCTTTCTTACCAAAAATGAACGTGAGCACACAGTACGTGTTTAGCACGGGTAAAGACTTTTTTGTTTACCCAAATAATTACAATCACTTTGTGAATTATTACCGAAATACTTTCCAGCACGGAGGAGTTTCAATGGAGGAAATGCTCATTCCATTTGTGTCTTTAGTAAAGAAGTAGACATGATGGAGTGGCAGGCAAAAGACTTAGCCGAAATGAAGTCGGTAGGCCATGTACTAGCGGGACTTTTAAGCGCTAAAAAAGTGGTGGTCTTTGATGGTGAAATGGGCGCTGGTAAAACCACTCTCATTCGGTTTATTTGTGAAAAACTGGGTGTAACAGACGAAGTGAGTAGCCCTACTTTTTCTTTGGTAAATGAGTACTTAGTTGAAGGTCAACGACCGGTGTTTCATTTTGATTTATACCGACTTGAGACCCCAGAAGAAGGGCTGGACTTTGGCATAGAAGAGTACTTTGATAGCGGAAGTTTGTGTTTAATTGAGTGGGCAGAGAACTTAGGCCCCTATTTGCCAGAGGAATTGAGTGTGGTGAAAATAAGAGACATCGAGGGGTTGCGAAGAATAGACTTTCAACCGTAAGGTGCATTTCTTATCTTCACAGTTAGGAAGCCAATAACAGCGTTTCATGGATACGAAGAAAGAAGCAATACGGGCCTTGGCCCAAGAAGCAGCATTGTTACCTCAGGAAGAAATGCTTGAGGTAGGCAAACAGAAGAAGCGATTGACCATTGGCATCCCTCGAGAAACATCCTTTCAAGAGAAACGTGTGGCGCTCGTTCCAGAGTCCGTTGCCATGCTGGTTGGGAATGGTCATGAAGTAATTGTTGAAACAAATGCCGGTAAAGAGGCGAGTTTTGAAGACAAAGATTACTCTGAAGCCGGTGCCCAAATTGTATACGATACCAAGGAAGTATTCCAAAGCAACATCATTCTTAAAGTAGCCCCGCCCTCGTTGGATGAGGTGAATATGATGCCTGGAAAACAAACGCTTTTATCTGCGCTTCAATTAACCGTGCAACCAGTGGATTCATTGAAAACCATGATGGCTAAGAAGATTACGGCCATTGCATGGGATTACGTGAAGGACGAAACGGATATTTTTCCGGTGGTACGCGCCATGGGCGAAATTGCCGGAAATACATCAGTACTGATTGCGGCAGAGTACTTGTCCAATGTGAATGAAGGACAAGGGCTTATGTTCGGTGGTATCAGTGGAGTAGCACCAACAGAGGTCGTTATTCTTGGAGCTGGAACAGTAGGTGAGTTTGCCACCAGAGCAGCGCTAGGATTGGGAGCAAGTGTCAAGGTTTTTGACAACAGTATCTATAAACTCAGAAGACTACAAAATGACCTCGGACAACGCTTGTGGACGTCAACATTTCAGCCAAGCGCGTTGAAAGATGCACTGACAAATGCCGATGTTGCCATTGGTGCGCTTCGTGCTCCGTTTGGTAGAACACCGTGTGTGGTGACAGAAGAAATGGTTTCGCACATGAAACAAGGTTCTGTAATTGTAGATATTAGTATAGACCAAGGAGGGTGTTTTGAAACATCTAAAGTGACCAACCACGAAAATCCAACGTTTCAAGAGTACGATGTCATTCATTACTGTGTTCCAAATGTAGCTTCACGCGTTTCAAGAACAGCTAGTTATGCGCTCAGCAACATCTTCGCCCCCATCTTAGTATCCGTAGGTAGTGAAGGAGGGTGGACAAGCGCCATTAGAAAGCAGCCTGGGCTCTGTAACGGTGTTTATTTGTACAAAGGAACATTGGTAAATGAAATTATAGGAGAGGCGTTTAATTTGCCTTACAAGCCAATTCGTTTATTGCTGGCGGCGCTTTGATCAGCCCCCGACCATCTTTTTAATCTCATTCAGCTTCATCAGAGCTTCAACAGGTGTAAGCGTGTTGATGTCAACGGCCAATATTTCTTCTTTCACCCGACTTAGAACAGGGTCGTCAAGTTGGAAGAAACTAAGTTGCATCTCTTCATTGGCAGCGATTTCCTTCGTCTTGCCAGTCAACTCGTCACCATGTGATTTTTCAAGCTGCTTCAACACCGTTTTAGAGCGTTCTATCACTGAGATAGGCATTCCTGCTAATTTGGCCACGTGGATTCCAAAGCTGTGATTGCTTCCGCCTTGAACGAGCTTTCTCAAGAAGATGATTTTATCTTTCACCTCCTTTACAGAGACATTGAAGTTGTGAATTCGTTCAAACGCCGTGGCCATTTCATTGAGCTCATGGTAATGGGTAGCGAACAACGTCTTCGCCCTGGCTTTTGGATTCTCGTGGAGGTATTCTGCAATAGCCCACGCAATTGAAATTCCATCATAGGTGCTTGTTCCTCTTCCAATTTCGTCCAACAAGACCAAGCTTCGATCGGTAAGGTTATTCAGAATAGAAGCCGTTTCATTCATTTCTACCATGAAGGTAGATTCTCCGCTCGAAATATTGTCGGAAGCGCCAACCCGGGTGAAGATCTTGTCTACGAGTCCGATGTCTGCGCTTTTTGCTGGAACGAAGGACCCCATCTGAGCCATCAGCGTTATCAGTGCCGTTTGTCTGAGTAGGGCAGATTTACCCGACATGTTCGGCCCAGTAATCATAATGATCTGCTGCTTCTCATTGTCGAGGTAAACATCATTGGTTACGTAGCTTTCTCCGAGAGGGAGGTTGTGCTCAATAACAGGGTGTCTTCCATCTTTAATGCTCAGTGTGAAGTTCTCGTGCAGTGCTGGCTTAACGTAGTTATTACGAATGGCCACTTTAGCAAAAGAAAGGAGGCAATCCAATCGGGCAATGAGCTGCGAGTTAAGTTGGATAGGCGCTACATAGGTCGAAATCGCATTTACCAAGTCGTTGTAAAGTCGAAATTCGACCGCTTGAATTTTCTCTTCAGCCCCCAGTATTTTGGATTCGAGTTCTTTGAGTTCTTCGGTGATGTATCTTTCAGCGGAAACCAAGGTTTGCTTTCGAATCCACGTTTCTGGAACCTTGTCTTTGTGCGTATTTCGAACTTCTAGGTAGTAACCGAATACGTTGTTGTAAGCTACTTTCAGGGTAGAAATTCCCGTGCTCTCAATTTCCCTTTTCTGAACAGCCATCAAGTGGTCCTTTCCATTCAGGGAAATGGATCTAAGTCCGTCTAGCTCCTCATCAACTCCATCTGCAATGACACCACCTTTATTGATTAGTAGCGGTGGCTCTTCTTTCATTTCGGCCTGAATACGGTCTTTGATGACGGCGCAAGGGTTCAGCTGATCGCCTAAGCGTTCGAGCTCTTCCTTTCCACTCGCGAGGCAAAACTCCCTGATTGGAACGATGGCTTCTAACGACCTACCTAACTGCACGATCTCGCGCGGGTTGATACGCCCGGTAGCTGCCTTCGAGATAAGTCGTTCTAAGTCGCCAATGCGTTTGATTTCATTCGAAATGTGTTCTACTTCGTCCAATTTCGAAGACCAGAAGTCAACTATTCCGAGTCGTTCTTCAATTTCTTTTTTATTACGAAGTGGGAGTACCATCCAACGCTTCAGCAGCCTGCTTCCCATAGGAGAAACGGTGTGGTCGAGAACATTGAACAACGTAGTTGCATCTTGATGCGGGGAATAGATGAGCTCCAAGTTTCGAATAGTGAAGCGGTCTAGCCATACATAAGATTCCTCTGCAATGCGCGCCAAAGAGCGAATATGATCAGTGTCTTTATGCTTGGTGGCTCCTAAGTAGTGCAAAGCGGCACCAGCTGCAATAATACCTAGGTCCAACTCTTCTACACCAAATCCTTTGAGTGAAGATGTTTTGAAATGCTTCAATAATAAGTCAAAACCGTAGTCGTAAGTAAACACCCAATCATCAAGTGTGTAGGTGTAGAATTTATCACCAAAGGCCTCCATGAAGTGTTCGTCTCGATGACGTTGGAACAACACTTCAGTAGGTTGAAAACTCTGGAGCAGTTTATCGATGTAGGTAACACTTCCTTCGGCCATGAGAAACTCGCCGGTAGAAATGTCCAAAAATGAGACACCCGCTTGTTTTCTGTTGGAGCTGAATGTAACTGCTGCAAGAAAGTTGTTCGATTTAACTTCCAGCACTTGGTCATTCATCGAGACTCCAGGGGTTACCAATTCAGTAACTCCTCTTTTGACAATTGTTTTGGTAGTCTTAGGATCTTCAAGCTGGTCACAGATGGCTACTCTATTTCCAGCACGTACCAGTTTCGGTAAATAGGTGTCTAGCGAATGGTGGGGGAAACCAGCGAGTTCAACAAAAGCCGCTGCTCCATTTTTTCTTTTGGTCAGCACAATTCCAAGAACTTGAGAAGCCTTGATTGCATCTTCTCCGAAGGTCTCATAAAAGTCTCCCA
Source organism: Flavobacteriales bacterium (assembly GCA_029245065.1). Taxonomy (GTDB): domain Bacteria; phylum Bacteroidota; class Bacteroidia; order Flavobacteriales_D; family Sanyastnellaceae; genus JAQWQB01. The sequence goes on from JAQWQB010000090.1 coordinate 10,215, forward strand.
CTCGAAACAGGAGCAACGCGTCAGGATGTTTCGCCTTGATCTGGTTGTATTGCTTCATTAGTGGCGTTTCGGCCACTTTTTTGCTTGAACGTTTCGCTGTCTTTGCCACGGTTGAATTGGGTACAAAAGGAAACTGCCGTCTCGGTTAAGAAACGGCAGTCACCTAGAAATCATGTAAAAAATTCGTTATTCGCTACGTGCAAGTTAGGCAGTCATCATCGCCATCAAAATTTTCGAGGGCGTGGTTTATTCACAATCAATTAACAATTTGAGCGCTTAGGCTACTTTCAGTTTACTGATTTTCGACTTGCCAAATTTCTCTTGAGCGTAAGACAGGGTGATCTTGAAATCCGAAGATTCTTCTTGGCTTGGGATTTCGAACATGGCGTCTGTCATGATGGCTTCACAGATGGAGCGAAGTCCACGAGCACCTAACTTGTATTCCACCGCCTTTTCGACAATGAAGTCCAATACTTGCTTGTCGAAAGACAGTTTTACGTTATCCATTTCGAACAGACGTACATACTGTTTGATCAATGCATTTTTCGGTTCTGTGAGAATACGACGCAATGATTCTGCATCCAAAGGGTTCAAGTGAGTGAGTACCGGAAAACGTCCTATTAATTCAGGAATGAGTCCGAATGACTTGAGGTCCAATGGTGCGATGTAACGCAATATATTCTCCGTCTCTTCAACCGTGTCTTTGCTTATTCCGTATCCAATCGCGGTGGTGTTTAGACGCTTTTCAATATGGCGCTGAATGCCATCAAACGCTCCACCGCACACAAAGAGAATGTTCTTGGTGTTTACCGAGATGAGCTTCTGTTCCGGGTGCTTTCTTCCGCCTTGTGGTGGAACATTCACTGTAGACCCTTCCAGTAGTTTAAGGAGTGCTTGTTGAACACCCTCACCGCTTACATCACGTGTAATGGACGGATTATCACTCTTACGCGCAATTTTATCAATTTCATCAATGAAAACGATGCCACGTTCTGCTGCCGCAACGTCAAAATCTGCCGCTTGAAGAAGTCGTGAAAGAACACTCTCAACATCTTCACCTACATATCCGGCTTCTGTTAAGATGGTCGCATCTGCAATACAGAAAGGAACGTTGAGCATTTTGGCAATGGTCTTCGCCAAAAGTGTTTTACCTGTTCCTGTTTCACCAACGAGGACGATGTTCGACTTTTCGATTTCGATATCGTCATGGTCTTTTGAAGGGGGTTGTAACAATCTTTTGTAGTGATTGTAAACAGCAACACTTAGGACTTTCTTCGCCTCATCTTGCCCAATTACGAACTCATCCAAGAACCGCTTGATATCAATTGGTTTTTGGAGGGTAAGACTTTGTTCTACTTCAGAATTTGTCTTTTGGGTCACTTCTTCGCGAACAATGTTGTTTGCTTGATCAATGCAATGGTCACAGATGTGGCCAGTGATTCCAGCAATCAAGATGTTCACCTCACTTTTCTTTCGTCCGCAGAACGAACAACTAATTTCGCGTTCAGCCATACTCATTATTTAATCTGCACGAGGCAGAAAAAGAAAGCCGTACAAGATGTACAGCTTTTAAAGATACATTTTTTAGAAGTGAAGGTCAGTTCAAAACTGGTCCTCCATTGGAGTGCTTTTATTTCTTCTGTAGCACTTCGTCAATCATGCCGTATGCTTTTGCTTCTTCAGCAATCATCCAGTAATCACGATCACTATCTTCCCAAACCTTGTCGTATTTTTGACCAGAATGATCTGCTATAATAGTGTAGAGTTCTTTTTTCAACTTCTGGATCTCACGAGCTGTGATTTCAATATCAGAAGCTTGACCTCGAGCTCCACCCAATGGTTGGTGAATCATTACACGTGAGTGCTTCAATCCTGTACGTTTGCCATCAGCGCCTGCACAAAGAAGAACAGCTCCCATAGAAGCGGCCATCCCAGTACAAATAGTAGCTACGTCTGGTTTGATGATTTGCATCGTGTCATAGATCCCCAATCCGGCATAAACACTTCCTCCTGGAGAGTTGATGTAAATCTGGATGTCTTTTGAAGAGTCCGTAGATTCAAGAAACAAGAGTTGTGCTTGAATGATGTTAGCGATGTAATCATCGATACCGGTTCCTAAAAAGATGATACGGTCAGCCATCAAGCGTGAAAACACGTCTACCTCACGGAAAGGCATGTTTCGTTCTTCGATAACTGTACGGGTCATATTGTCGGCCCCATAAACGTGCGAGATGTAATCATCTACGCCTTGTCCGCTGATACCTTGGTTGTGCACAGCGTATTGTCGAAATTCTTTGCGATTTATCATGTTCAATTTTTCAATGCTGAGGGAAATGTACACACATTTTTCTTCCCCCAAAAGTTAATGAATACTAAGCGCAAAATCCGACAGTTCTATCAGTTTTGTCCTGCGCCCGCTATTTCAAGGAAGTCATCGTATGAAACTTCCTTCTCCTTCAGTTTAACTTGTGCTGTTAGTGTGTCTAGCACTTTGTTTTCCTGAAGTACTTCAATGATACGCTGACGTTCTTTCTTGTCAGCGAGTACATTGTTTGCGAAGTTTTCAAGCATTTCCTCATCGAGTGGCATGCCATATTGAGCATACTGCGCACCGATCATTCCTTTTGCTTGAGATCTAACCTCGTCTTCTGTAATTTCAAGCTTGTGCTCTTCCATTACTTTCCCTTCAACCAATTGCCAACGAAGGTGTCTCGAGTATCCGGGATATTCTTCGTTCAATTGCTCTTCAGAAATAGGCTTCTCATTTGAAAGCTGTATCCAACGTTTAAGAAACTCGTCTGGAAGTGGAGCATCAAGGTTATCAAGGATGCTTTCTGAGAATTGACGCTTGAAAAGGTTTGTTGCGTCACGGTCGAACATCTTGTCCAATTCGCCTGTCAGCTTTTCTTCAAACTCTTTTTCGTCCTTCACTTCATCCTTCCCGAACACCTTGTCATAAAGCTCTTGGTTCACTTCGTGTGCCGTGAGACGCTTGATTTCGTTTACGCGAAATTTCACATCTCCTTCCATGTTGTGAACTTGGTCATGCGTGATGCCAAGCATTTTGCCTAGTTCATCATGACTTTTAGCAATTTTGTCAGGGTTGAGGTTCAACTCTGCCTCTTTTACTAAACCAGTGAGGGCCTTCTTTGTTTTCTTGTCTTCAACTGTTTCCAAGTGAAGTGTACCGTCGTTCATAAAGCCACCCTCTTTGATTTCACCGTCTTTGGTCAATTCAATAAAGGTTCCTAATAGAAGGTCGTTGTCTTCGCTCTTTTCGACATCGTCAACACTTCCATGACGCTTCGCAAGTTCTTCAACATGCTTGTCGATCATTTTCTTGTCAACTTTCACTTTGTACTTCACAGGCGCCTTTTTCATCGCCTTTTCAACTTCCAGCGTTGGAGCTAGTCCAATTTCATACTCAAAAGTGAAGGTGTCTGGATTGTCCCAGTCTCCTTGAACGTCGTCATTTTCAGCAGGGATCGGATTACCAAGAATGTTGAGCTTTTCTTTCATGATGTGCTCATACATGCCGTCATTGATCACTTTGTTCAATTCTTCAGCCAAGATTGACTTTCCGAATTGACGTTTAACAAGGCTCATCGGTACCTTTCCCGGACGGAATCCTGGAAGGTTTACTTGCTTCTTGTAATTTTTTAGAGAAGTTTCATACTTGTCGAAGTAATCCTCTTTCGATAGCGTTAGAGACAACTTTGCTGTTAAGTCATCAATTTTCGTGCGCTTGATATCCATGTAAGTCTATTTAGATCTCGCTGAAATAAAGAGGGGCGAATTTTACTTCGCCCCTTTTCGTTTTCGTTGGTGCGGGTGGAGGGACTCGAACCCCCAAGCCTCGCGGCACTAGATCCTAAGTCTAGCGTGTCTACCAATTTCACCACACCCGCAGTTCCCAGAATTTTGGGGTGCAAAGATAGGGATTTTTGGATATGCACAACAAACTTTCATTGTTTTTAATCAGGGACGACGAAAAAAAACGACTTTCGATTCTATTAGCTTGATTTACAGAAGTATTTCACCTGTCCACAAGACTTAGAGGGTGCGGCCACTTCGCTGGGTTCCTTGTTGTTGAGTTTATCCCAAAAGTCTGTAATGTTGCCTTCTGCGTCTATTGTCCACCCGTATTCATAAGTCTTGAATCCTTTTAGGTCTACCGTGCGAAAAGTCTTCCAACCGCAATTTCGATTTTCATGCGGCACCGCAAAAGCGACCTTAAGGTGTTTCAAATTGCCGTTTCGTTTGCGCTTTTGTTTGATTTCAGAAACGCGCACGTTGTATTCTCTTGCTTTGCCCAAGGTACCGCGCACTTGATCTAAGGTCATCTGCAGCAATTAGAAACCGAATTTCCCGGGAGGTATTCACTTCATCAGGCTCCGCCCCGACCATGTCATGTGGCGACAAGTAATAGTAGTCTTCCCATTCAGGGTCGGCAAAAGCCAAAAGTGGTTCGCCTTCT
>JAQWQB010000028.1 GCA_029245065.1 Flavobacteriales bacterium
TCGAAAACTACGCGATCATCGAAAACAACGGGTTCATTTACAACGAAGGGACCATCTTCAACAACGGGCCCATCTACCAGTGCGGCGCATGGATTGGAGGCGGGCCAATATTCAACCCCTACACAACCGACAACTGCCCTGTGTTAGGTTGCACAGATACTACCGCTTGTAACTACGATGACACTGCAACAATGGACGATGGTTCTTGCATCTTGCCCGACGGTTGCACCGATGCTACTGCCTGTAACTATGACGCCACTGCTACTTGCGACGACGGCTCGTGTGAGTTCACTTCATGCGTAGGATGTACCGATGCCAGCGCTTGTAACTACGATGACACTGCAACAATGGACGATGGTTCATGTGTACTCCCTGACGGATGTACGGATGCTACAGCTTGTAACTTCGATCCAGCTGCTGGATGTGATGATGGGTCTTGTACTTACCCTCAATACTTCATTCCTGTTGACTTTTCTACTTCTTTTAACGAACCGATGATATTGGTTTGTGCTGGAAACGAACCTGCGAACTACGTATTAGCTGATCAAGGTTGTGCACAAGCACAAGTAGATAATGATCCGTTCTGCCTCGATATCGATTGGGACGCGATTTGTGTGAACGTATATAACTGCTGTGCTGGAGCTGCTCCAGGATGTACTGACGAATTCGCATGTAACTTCGATCCAAACGCGTGCCCTGACTTTAGTCTTTGTGTGTATCCAGGTTGCACTGACCCTGCTGCTTGTAACTTTGATGCAAGTGCAGGATGCGACGATGGTTCATGTGTACTCCCTGACGGATGTACGGATGCTACAGCTTGTAACTTCGATCCAGCTGCTGGATGTGATGATGGGTCTTGTACTTACCCTGGATGTAATGATGCTGCAGCTTGTAACTTCGATCCAAATGCTGGATGTGATGATGGGTCTTGTACTTATGAAGTGGATGCATTGGGTATCTGCGATGGAGATTGTCTCAGTGATTACAACGGCAACGGTATCTGTGATGATGATGATATCGTGGGATGTACTTACCCAGGTGCTGATAATTATGACTTGAACGCTACCATGGATAATGGTTCTTGCATATTCACACTCGGAAGTGATTGCCCAGAAGACTTGAACAATGATGGTCTTGTAAATGCTACTGACCTTCTCCAGTTCTTAGGTTCTTTCGGATCTATGTGTGAGTAACATCAACATGACAGACAAAATCAAAAGGCCTTCCGTGGATACGGAAGGTCTTTTTTGTTTTCTATTTGCCAAGTCTCAAACTAGTTTGTTCTTACCTTTACTTAATGAGTTGGCGATCAAGAGATATACTACAACAAATCAAGGCGCTGTCTTTATTCAAATGCTTCAATGCGCTGAAACTCGTTATTAGCTATCACTTATCGCGTTGGCTCAAAAAGCCAATTCATTGGGGCCTGCCATTCAGCATTTCTGTGGAGCCTACCACGGCTTGCAACTTAGGTTGCCCTGAATGCCCTTCCGGACTGAAACAATTCTCCCGAGCAACCGGAAAACTCGAACCTTCGACCCTCAAAAAACTGATTAACGAAACCGGAAAATCGTTAGGAAACATCATCTTCTACTTTCAAGGAGAGCCCTACCTGCACCCTGAATTCACCGAGCTGGTAAAAGTGGCAAGTGATGCTGGAATCTACACCACAACAAGTACGAATGCTCACTTTTTAACCGAGAATGCCGCAAAGAAAACGATCGAAAGCGGTCTGTCAAGGCTCATCATCAGTATTGACGGTACCACCCAAGAAGTGTATGAAAATTACCGCGTACATGGGAAGTTGGAAAAAGTGATTGAGGGGACGAAAAACATCTTGGAAATGAAGCAAAAGCTGGGCAGCAAAACACCTCACGTGATCTTTCAGTTCCTTGTTGTTAAACCAAACGAACATCAAATTGATGCAGTTCACCAACTGGCCGAAGAGCTTGGGGTGAATGAGGTCCGACTGAAAACAGCACAAGTCTACTCCTACGAAAATGGAAATGAGCTAATCCCGCTGAATGAAAAATACAGTAGGTATACTCAAATGGACAATGGGAAATGGCGGCTGAAGAACAAATTATTGAATCAATGCTGGAGAATGTGGCAGGGATGTGTGATCACATGGGATGGAAATGTGGTTCCTTGTTGCTTCGACAAAGATGCGACTCACACACTTGGAAGCACTGCTGAAAAAGATTTTCGGGAAATTTGGAAAGACCAAGCGTATCAAAATTTTCGTGGAGCAGTACTGCAATCAAGGTCTGAAATTGACATTTGCAAAAACTGCACAGAGGGCACCAAAGTGTGGGCTTCTTGAACATGAATAGTTAACTTTGAGTGAAACCCAATTGTGAACGACACTTCGACCGATATAAGCAAACAACTGAGCTGGAGAAAAATTCTGGTCCCTGTGCTTATTGGTGTCATTGCAGCGGGCGGTCTCCTTTGGTGGAACTTGCAAAAAGTTACTTTCATAAAGGCCACCAACGAAACAGAAATTACCTTCCAATGGGTTGGCTCTGATGAAGGCGAGCTTCCAGACACAAGTAATGCCGAGGAATTTCGTTTAGCAGAAAATGGCGAATGGGCCAAAACAACGCCCACCGAATTACTTGCTTCTTACCAATGGAGTGCAGGAGCCATCTGGGCAATTTTAGCGGCTTTACTCATGGTTGCGCTGCGTGACTTAGGCTACATGTACCGTATCAGAATACTCACCGACAAAGCCTTTAGTTGGCGAAAAAGCTTCGACATCATCATGCTTTGGGAGTTTGCAAGCGCCCTCACCCCCAGTGTGGTGGGAGGTTCAGGCGTGGCCATTTTTGTTCTGAATAGGGAGGGACTGAATTTAGGGCGAAGTACCGCCACAATATTTGTTACCGCTTTACTGGATGAACTCTTTTACATCATTTGTGTGCCGCTAGTCATATTCTTCATTGGTACCAGTAACCTTTTCCCCAAAGAAGCACTTTTTGAGGTGGTTTCGCCCGGAACACTTAAGACCCTTTTTTACGTCGGCTACGGGTTTATCTTGCTGTTGACGACCACTATTTTACTTGGCATTTTCTTCTTCCCGCAAGGGACCAAACGTTTTCTCGTAGGTGTTTTTTCATGGCGACTTCTTCGAAGATGGAAAGGCCGTGTCGAAAAACTGGGGGATGAAATCATTCTTTCTTCAGACTTTTTCAGAGGTAAATCATTGGTGTTTTGGCTTAAATCATTCGGTGCAACCATCGTTAGTTGGACAGCCCGTTTTTTAACCTTGAACTTTATTCTTCTTGCGTTTGTTAGCGGTTTCGATCACATTGAAGTTGTTGGAAGGCAACTGGTAATGTGGGTTATCTTACTTATCAGTGTTACACCTGGCTCAAGTGGAATTGCCGAACTTTTAATGCCGGCCTTCTTCACCTATTTACCTTGGGAAGACCCGCTATTGGCGCCTGTTTTGTTGGTAATAGTTGCCATTCTTTGGAGGCTTCTTACTTATTTCCCTTACCTCTTTGTGGGCGCTGCTGTGCTGCCTTCTTGGTTAAGACGAACAAGGAAAAGAGTTCGAACGGTAAACTAGTTTAGGCAAACAGATTTGGTATCTTGCAGCACCCCTGGTATGACTAGGTGAAGAAGCATATGAAAACCAACAAGTTGAAGTTCGGTACAAAAGCAGTTCACGCAGGAATAGAACCTGATACAGCTACTGGATCAATTATGACTCCCATCTATCAGACATCTACGTATGTTCAAGACGGAATCGGAGATCATAAAGGTTATGCGTACTCGCGTACCCACAACCCCACACGTACACCCCTTCAAAACGCATTGGCTTCTTTGGAAAATGGAAAGCACGGATTGACTTTTGGTAGCGGTCTAGCCGCAATTGACGCCGTCCTTAAAACACTGCATCCGGGAGACGAAGTTATTGCCGTCAATGACCTGTACGGAGGAACTTACAGGATATTTAAAACGGTTTTTGAAAAGTTCGGCATTAAGTTCCTTTTTGCCGACATGAGAACAATGGATCAACTGGATTCATTGATCAGTGATAAGACCAAATTAATTTGGGTCGAAACACCTACCAATCCAACACTTCAAGTAGTAGATATTGCGGAGGTAGCGAAAAGAACAACAGGGACAGACATCCTTCTTGGGGTAGACAACACCTTCGCCACACCTTGTTTGCAAAACCCACTCGATCTTGGTGCTGATATTGTCATGCACTCGGTGACGAAATACCTTGGTGGGCACTCAGATGTGGTAATGGGCGCGTTGGTAGTAAAAGACGATGACCTAGCGAAGGAGCTCTATGCTCTTCAAAATAGTTGTGGAGCTATCAACGGTCCTTTTGACCACTTCTTAGTGCTCAGAGGCTTGAAAACACTGCATTTGCGCATGCGCCAACACTGTGCAAACGGAAAAGCAATTGTGGCATTCCTTTCGAACCATCCTAAGGTTGAACACATCAATTACCCCGGACTTCCTTCTCACCCAAATCACGAAGTGGCCAAACGTCAAATGCGTGATTTCGGAGGGATGATATCATTTACTTTGAAAGGGAATAAACTTGAAGACGCCCAAGCTGTTGTCAAGAGGGTAAATGTGTTCACATTGGCGGAATCATTAGGTGGAGTAGAATCGCTTATTGGACATCCGGCGACCATGACACACGCATCCATTCCAAAAGAAGAAAGAGAAAAGTCAGGTGTTGTAGATTCCCTCATTCGTTTGAGTGTAGGTGTTGAAGACGCTGAAGACCTCATCAACGATTTAGAACAAGCATTGGCATGAACCAAGATCATCGAATAGCAATTGCCGGAGGCGGTTTAGTAGGTAGTCTATGGGCCGTATACATGGCTCAAAAGGGATACCAAGTTTCCATTTACGAACGAAGAAATGACCCGAGAAGGGCTGATTTCGTTGGTGGTAGATCTATCAACCTGGCGTTATCTGACCGCGGTTGGAAAGCACTTCAAGGCGCCGGACTAGGAGAACGTATTGAGGAACTTGCTATTCCGATGTACCGCAGAGTAATGCATGGAAAAGACAGCTCCATTACGTACCAGGCTTATGGCAAAGATGGTCAGGCTATCTATTCTGTTCCACGAGGCGAATTGAACAAAATTTTACTCGAAAAAGCGGATGAATACGACAATGTAGGTGTACACTTTAATTATAAAGTACGTGCCATAGACATGAAAGAGAATGTGCTCGAGTTGGAGAACCAAGAGAACGGTGAACAAGTAGCTCGAAAATACCAGCAGATTTTCGGCACTGACGGGGCTTTTTCTGCTGTGCGATCAAAGCTGGCGCGAAGAGATCGGTTTAATTTCTCTCAGCAATACTTGACCCACGGCTACAAAGAACTTGAGATTCCGGCCAATCCAGATGGCACGCATCAGTTGGAAAAAAATGCGTTGCACATTTGGCCGCGCGGTGAATTTATGATGATTGCGTTGCCCAACCAAGACGGGAGTTTCACTTGTACCCTATTCTTCCCTTTTGAAGGAGAAACCTCTTTTGACAGCCTTTCAGATTCAGACAAAATTGAAGCCTTCTTCAACGAAGAATTCCCAGACGCGGTTCCGTTGATGCCGACACTCATGCAGGATTACCACGAGAATCCGACGTCTTCATTGGTGATGATTTCTTGTTCGCCTTGGCATTTTGAAGATAAAGTATGCCTGATGGGTGATGCTTCTCATGCCATTGTCCCGTTCTACGGACAAGGAATGAATAGCGGATTTGAAGACTGCACGGTGCTTAATGACCTATACAACGACCACCACGGAAACTGGAGTGATACGTTCAAAGCATTTTCAGCGAAAAGGTATCCCGAGGCGGAGGCCATCCGCGAATTAGCATTGCGGAACTACATTGAGATGCGAGATAAAACGGCTGACCCCATGTTCTTGTTGCAAAAGAAAATTGAAAAGAAGTTCAGCGCTGCACACCCAGACAAATGGATTCCGCTCTATTCCCAAGTGACCTTCTCGCACATCCCGTATGACGAAGCGTTGCAAAACGGAGAGCGCCAAGATACCATTATGAAAGAGGTCATGAACAGGCCAGATATTCATGATGTTTGGGACAGTGAGGAAGTAGAACAAGCAATTTTAGCGCGTCTTTAACGCATCTTTTCCCTTTCACACCTCGTAGTCAATAAGATACCAGTGATTGTGCGAAATGACACAATTCCTACGTTACCTTAGTATATGCGTTATTTAGTTCTTTTCTTGACCCTCTTACTGTCTTCTTCAGTTGCCATTGCTCAAAGCGGAAGGCAACACCGTGCGCTCTACAAACTAGGCGCCCAATACAACGGGAATGGTTGGCACTTCGGTCCTGGGGTTACGTATATGTTTCCCAGTCAGTTCTCCAAGGAGGAATCGCTTTTCGTCCCTACCGACCTCGGCACAGACAGCATTTACTACGGTACTTTCGATGCTCGTGGGAAGCTGGGGGCCTATTTAGAAGTTGGAGGACAGCACTTCATTTCGCAGCCACGGCTTATTCATTACTTCGATTACGGTGTTCACTTTAAGCTATTCAGGGGGAAAGAAACCTTCAATGGGCGAATGATGGCAGACTCATCTATGCTTGCCGTTTCAAACCAAGGTACATTTAGCCAGGGGTTCGCCGGCGGTTACTTCAACCTGAATCATATTCACCAGCTTTCAGACCGCACCTTCCTTCAATTTTCGTTGGGAGTGAACGTAGATTACAAGGTGATCAATCGCTTTGAGTTAGACGGCATAGCCGGAAGTGTTCCGCAATTAAATGCAGACAATCTTCAAGGACAACTGCACGCCAAAGTAGGATTTGGATTTAGGCCAGAATCTGGTGTTATGATCATACCGGCCATTGAAACTCCTTTGTTAAATGTGGTTCCTTTCGAGGACGGAAAGTCGACCCTACCCTACTTCAACAGCCGCTTTCGCCCTATCATTATCAGCGTCCGCTTCCTGTTTTTCAGTGAATCGAAATCAGAAGGTTGCGTAGGCAAGGGAACCGAAAAAAGGGGAACTGAGCTCTGGGGTAAGGAAATGAGAAAGAAGCGTTAAACAGGCTTATCAGCGCACAGTTCTACCAACACACGATTGGATGATTTTGGATGCATGAAGGCAATTAATTTGCCATCAGCTCCTTCTTTGGGCTTGTCATGAATCATGGAATAGCCGAGTTCAGTCAATCGCTCAATTTCCGCTTGAATATCGTCAACGGCAAAAGCAATGTGATGAATTCCTTCGCCCTTCTTCTCAATGAATTTAGCAATCGGACTTTCATCTCCGGTGGCTTGCAGCAATTCGATTTTACTTTCGCCCACTGAAAAGAAAGAAGTAATTACTTTTTCGCTTTCCACTTCCTCACGTTTGTAAGGAGCTTCGCCCAATAAGTCGGTAAAGATTTGTTCGGATGCAGCCAAGTCTTTGACAGCTATCCCTAGGTGTTCTATTTTATTCACACCACGAAATTACGAAAGACTAGCGTTTCTTAATCTGCTGACCAAACTGTCCTCCAAAATTAATGTAGTAATTACCCGGAGTCCACTTAGAACAGTCAATTTCAGCTGCTCTTCCTTTGGCTACAACAATGCCATACTCATCGAAAACCTCAAAATCTGTTTTCTCAGAGAACGCTATTTTTTCGTAAATCTTAGGAGAAGTAATGTACACTTCAGTGCGTTTTACATCGACCACAAACTTTTCAGAGTAGTGCATCCCAGATGAATCATCTTGACGAATGCGGAAGGTATTCTCTCCTTTGAGTGTGCACACTTCAGCAGTATACTCGTTGGTGTTTTTCCCTCCAAGACCTTGAACGGCGCCAATTTCAACCCATTTATTCCACTTGAATTGTTCAATGGTGTAAGGAAGATCGCTTGTCTCATTGGTAGTGGTCCACGTCAACGTATTGTTATCTGCAAGAGCAATATCTTCCATAACATACGTGCTGGTAGCAGCAATTACATGAAGATTGATCACATCTGGTTCACAGTCTTCTTTGGTTCGAATAATTACTTCAACCGGTGAGCCAATGCTCATTTTATACAACTCTAGGTCAATGGCGAAAGCACTTGAATTGACTTCATCAGAGGTCACTTCACCGTTCACTTTCACTTCGAAAACGCAAAAGCCAACGCCGTCTCCAGCAAATGGATTTTTAACGTACAGGTCTTTGCCTTGGTAAACACCATTGTAAACATACACGCCTGCTTGAGAAGCGAAAGACGCAAGAACGAAAAGTGTGAGTAGAATAAGTCGCATAGGATAGTGGGTATGGTCAAATGTAGTCTTAAAGACTTAGAATTTAGTCGTTTAGTTAATAGTTATTGCACTTTCGAAAGTGAATTAATGGTTTCGCTCACCAATCTTGCCTCGTATTTTGAATAAACGAGGTTGTCATCAGTAACAGCAATGAACTTTCGCCCATCAATGTCAAACGAACGCATCACATGAAAACTATACGTCTCTCCGGTTGGTAACGCTGACTCATACAAGAATCCATCGTCGCCTTCTTCGTAAAACGTGTAACTAAATACTTCATCATTTCTAAGATCATCGCGCAGTTGAGCTAGCGGAGTCGGATCTTCCATAATGTGGAACGTGTACCCGCCGTCTACGTTGACAGTGAGTTCTCCTGAGCTCGAATTGAAATCAACCACAGCTGTTCCTTTGTCTGCAAGATCAGCAGGCATAACAGCCTGAATTGGATAACCAAATTCAACAAATTCAATGCGGTTCTGTGACTCCAAAAGAGCTGAGTCCGATTGCTGCTCTGGCTCCATGGCTGTTGGGCTACACGCGGTTAACACGAATATCCCGACAAAAAAGAATAGCGAGGAAACTTTCATAAATCTACTTTTATATCCTTACCCTTACGGCAAAACAGGCTTTGGGGTTACCAATTACTATCTTTGACACATGAATTTAGACTTGAAGAATAAAACGGCCGTAGTTTGTGGCAGCACGCAAGGAATTGGGTTTGCAACAGCTAAGGAACTCGCGCACATGGGAGCCAGGTTGGTTCTTGTGGCTCGAAATGAAGATAAGCTGAAAGAAGCGGTAGCTGAATTAACTACCATCAACAACGCTTCACATACATACTTGGTAGCTGATTTCCAGCACCCAGAAACATTGGATCAAGCATTGAATGGTTTCACGAAAGATGATTCGGCTCACATTTTGGTCAATAATACAGGAGGCCCTCCCGGAGGTCAGGCCATTGATGCGGAATTGGAAGAATTCAGAATTGCCTTTAACCAACATTTAATTTGCAACCACCTGTTGGCGAAGCACCTTGTTCCCGGTATGAAGAATGGTGGATATGGTCGCATTATCAATGTTATTTCAACGTCGGTTAAGCAGCCTTTGAATAACCTAGGGGTATCCAACACCATCAGAGGAGCCGTAGCGAATTGGTCAAAAACATTGGCGAATGAATTGGGACAGTTTGGTATAACAGTCAACAATGTTCTCCCAGGTGCAACTGATACCGCGAGACTCTCAGGTATTATTGCTAAGAAAGCGGAGCGTACTGGTAACTCGCTTGAAGATGTGAAACAAGGAATGGCAAATCAAGTACCATTGAAGCGAGTGGCACAACCAGAAGAAGTGGCAAACGCAATTGCCTTTTTAGCTTCTCCTGCGGGTGCTTACATCTCTGGTGTGAACCTTCCTGTTGACGGAGGACGAACCGGTTGCCTCTAAATTGGACTAAGTGTATCTTTTACACTATAGTAATATTTCGTAAACCCTTGATACGCGGGGCTTTCAAAGATGCTCAGAAATGAGTTCGGTCTTGAAAAATCGACTAACTTTGCCGGCGTTCAATAGAAAAGCTGATGAACCAAACAAAAACATCTAGCGCTCAGATAGCGTCGTTCATGGATAGTGTAAAAGCACGCAATGCCAATGAACCTGAGTTCCTTCAAGCAGTTGAAGAAGTAGCAGAAACGGTTATCCCGTTTATGCAAGAAAACCCAAAATACAATAGCGCCAAGCTTCTTGAGCGCATCGTAGAACCAGAACGTGTGATCATGTTCCGTGTTCCTTGGACCGATGCCGAAGGAAACGTGCAGGTGAACCGCGGATACCGTGTTGAATTCAACTCTGCAATTGGGCCATACAAAGGCGGACTTCGTTTCCACCCAAGTGTGAACTTGAGCATCTTGAAATTTTTGGGCTTCGAACAGATTTTCAAGAATTCACTCACAACGCTTCCTATGGGTGGCGGAAAAGGTGGTTCTGACTTCAACCCAAAAGGAAAAACAGACAATGAAGTAATGCGTTTTTGCCAAAGCTTCATGACAGAACTTGCTCGCCACATTGGTCCTGACACGGACGTTCCTGCTGGTGATATCGGCGTTGGCGGACGCGAAATCGGATTCATGTTCGGGCAGTACAAGCGTCTTAGAAACGAGTTTACCGGTGTTTTAACTGGTAAAGGAGCTTCTTGGGGTGGATCATTGATTCGTCCGGAAGCAACCGGATACGGAACGGTATACTTCGCCGAAGAAATGCTCAAAGAAAACAACGATAGCTTCAATGGCAAGACAGTTGTAATTTCTGGTTCTGGAAACGTTGCTCAGTATGCTTGTGAAAAAGCAACTCAGCTAGGAGCGAAGGTGGTAACACTTTCAGATTCGAAAGGATACATTCACGATCCAGAGGGAATTGACGCAGACAAGCTAGCATGGATCATGGACTTGAAGAACGTTCGTCGTGGACGTATCTCTGAGTACGCTGATCAATACAGCTCTGCTACGTTCCACGAAGGAGATCGTCCATGGGGCGTTACTTGTGATATCGCACTTCCTTGCGCAACTCAAAATGAGTTGAATGAAGACGAAGCGAAAGCATTGGTAAACAACGGCTGCAAGTGTGTAGCAGAAGGAGCAAACATGCCTTCTACTCCAGAAGCAATTGAAATCTTCCATGAAAGCCACATCCTTTTTGCACCTGGTAAAGCGTCTAACGCTGGTGGTGTAGCAACATCAGGATTGGAAATGAGTCAAAATTCACTTCGTTTGAGCTGGTCTCGCGAAGAAGTAGATGGACGTCTTCATCAAATCATGAAGGACATTCACGCAGCGTGTGTGAAGTACGGAAAAGAAGGTGATCATGTAAACTACGTGAAAGGAGCTAACATAGCTGGTTTTGTGAAGGTGGCTGACGCCATGCTTGACCAAGGAATCGTGTAAACAACAACCCAACATACTTAAAAGCCTCTCCTTTCCGGAGGGGCTTTTTTATGCTCAAAAAGTTGAATCTTCTTGATATTCAGCACCCTTTCTCGTAACTTCAAAGCAAACCTTACTCATGAAAACAACATTAACTCTCTCGTTCCTACTGATGTTTCTTTCTGGCTCAGCTCAATGGATATTTTGGACAGAAGAATTCGGAACCGGCTGTCAGCAAGGCCAACTCGCTACTGCATATGATGGAGTCAACGGCACTTGGACAGTAACGGAAACGGGGTTCAATGAAGTTAGTGGCAATGTTTGGTACATCTCTGCCATGGAGAACAACACCGGAATTGGCAATTGCGGCGAAACATGCGGCATGAACCAGACCCTTCATATTGGAAACAAAGACATACTCGGAATTGCTGCCGACCAAGGAGCCGCCTATTACGAAGGTCTCGCCGGGTTCTGCGGCCTTTTACCCTGTGGCAGCACTGATATACGCATAGAATCTCCAGCTATTGACTGCACTTCCAGAACAGATATCAACGTCGTTTTCACCTACCTCGAAGGCGGAAATGATATAGACAACGCCACCTTTTGGTACTATGATGGCTCTTCGTGGACAGAGCTTCTTGACATGGACAAAACCTTTTCGCCGACGTGCTCTCCTCAAGGGCTTTGGGTAGAAACGGGCCTTTTTCTGCCTACATCTGCTAACAACAATCCTGATGTTCGAATCGGGATCAGGTGGATCAATAACGACGACGGTGTTGCAACAGACCCAAGCATTGCCATAGATAACATCACCATCTATGGTTCCGACCCTGTTCTTTGTGTTGGAGACTTCAACAACGACGGCCTAATCAACTCTACTGATTTGCTCGTCTTCTTAGGAGATTACGGCTGCCTTTCTGATTGCGAAGCCGATCTAAATGGAGATGGGGTGAACGACGCCATCGATCTTTTGATCTTCTTAGCAGCCTTCGGAAGCAGTTGTTTCTAAATTTCTCCATTCACTTCTATTCTATTAGTACCTTTGTCCCATGGAAACAGGATTAATTCACTTACACTCATCACTTCGTTGGATTGTACTTATTCTAATGGTGGTGGCTATTGTTAAAGGTTTCAGCGGACGAAATAAAAACGTTTCGTTTGATGGAACACGAAAGATTGCGCTCTTCGCTATGATCAGCCTTCACATTCAACTACTCATTGGACTTGCACTCTACTTTATGCGTGGATGGGCTGGTAAATGGGGCACTGAAGGCATGATGGCAGACAAAATCATGCGTTTTTTCACCATGGAGCACATGCTCATGATGATCATTGCCATTGCACTTGCAACCATTGGTTATTCAGGGGCGAAGAAAATGAGCGATAGCATGAAACAACACAAACGCATTTTTGTGTTTTACCTGATTTCACTAATCATCATTTTGGCAAGTATTCCTTGGCCATTCAGAGGCTTGGGAGTAGACAATTGGATTTAATGAAACACCTTTTATTCGGCCTAGTTGTTTTGTTCCTTGCATCTTGCGGGAACAACGAACAACCTCCAAGACTTTCCGCTGACGGCGCTATATCGCAAGCAGAGGTAAAGCGTATTTACCAAATGAAATGTTCCATTTGTCACGGAACAGATGGCAAACTCATGATTGGTGGTGCACCAGATTTATCCATCAGTACCATTGGGCTTGAAGAACGAATTGCCCTTATCACTTACGGGAAAGAGACCATGCCTCCTCAAAAAGACATTCTCTCTGCCGCCGAAATCAAAGCTGTAGCAGCTTACGTAGAAAACTTCCGCAACTAGATGGCGAAACTTATTGATACCAAAAAAGAGCAGGAAACGTGTGTTTTGGTCGGTATTATTACACAACAACAGAACCGAGAGGTACTGGAGGAATACCTAGACGAGCTCGAGTTTCTTGCCACTACGGCAGACGCCCATTGCAGCGGACGATTTACTCAATCGTTACCACATCCAGATCGAAGAACGTTCGTAGGAAGCGGGAAAATTGAGGAGATCAGGCAGTTTGTTGCTTCGAACAACGTGGACATGGTCATCTTCGACGATGAGCTGTCTCCTACTCAACTTCGAAATATTGAAGCGATTATCAAAGAGGTTAAGATCCTGGATCGTTCCAACCTCATCTTGGATATTTTCGCCAAAAATGCCCGAACTGCACACGCAAAAACGCAGGTCGAATTAGCGCAGTACCAGTACCTATTACCTCGTTTGACGAACATGTGGACTCACCTTCAAAAACAGAAAGGTGGAATTGGAATGAAAGGGCCTGGAGAAAAAGAAATTGAAACGGATAGACGTATTATTCGCGACAAAATTTCTGCCTTAAAGAAGGACTTGAAAGCCATTGATAAGCAAAAGAGCACACAGCGAGGAAACAGAGGTGCCATGGTGAGAGTGGCTGTTGTTGGGTATACCAACGTAGGCAAATCAACACTCATGAATGCCTTGGCTAAAAGCGAGGTGCTCGCAGAAAACAAGTTGTTTGCGACCCTTGACACCACGGTGCGAAAAGTGGTTCTATTCAACCTACCATTCCTGCTTTCAGATACCGTAGGATTCATTCGAAAATTACCTCACCAGTTAATCGAGTCGTTCAAATCTACCCTTGATGAAACCCGGGAGTCAGATATCTTGGTGCACGTTGTTGACATTTCTCATCCGAATTTCGAAGACCACATGAAAGTGGTAAACGACACACTTGGAGACATTGGCTCTGATGAGAAACACTCTATTTTGGTGTTCAATAAAATTGATGCCATCCAATATCCGGAAGAGACAGATGACTTCATACCAGAAGAAGAACTTGAGTTTCAAGCACCAAAAAACTTGGACGAATTGAAAGAAACTTGGATGGGTAAGATGGAAGGAAAGGATGTGGTTTTCATTTCTGCATTGAAAAAAGATAACCTTGACCAATTCAAGCAGGTACTTTACGACCGTGTGAAAAAGATTCACATTGAAAGGTATCCTTACAACAACTTCCTCTATTAATCTGCTAAAGCGTTGAAATAGCGCAGTATATTTGCATCATGTCAGGAATTCGCCAAGAAAAAATTGCCAGTCTTCTCAAACGAGAATTAGCCATCGTGTTTCAACGTGAAACGAATACGTGGTTCAATGGAAGATTCATCACCATTACCCAAGTGCGCATGAGTCCAGACCTCACATTAGCGAAGGTTTACTTGAGCATCATGGCGTCAAAGGATAAAACGGCAGATTTGGAAATGATCAGGTCCAACACCTGGCAAATCAAGAAACGCCTTGCTTCTACCGCAGGTAAGCACTTGCGAAAAATGCCAGATTTGAACTTTTACATCGACGATTCGTTAGACCACTACGAAGCAATTGATCGGTTGTTGAAAGACTAAGATGCACACGGAAGAGATTCGAAAATCACTTAATCAAGCTTGTGGCTACTCACCATTCGTGAGGAAAGCACTGTTCCAACTCATGGATTGGCTAACGCTAAAAACGTGGCACGTTCGAAGAGAGTTGCGAAAGTGGATGCGCTCTTCGCCAGAAAAAGCACACGTGCTTGATCTTGGAACTGGATTCGGCCACAATGCGTATTGGATCAGTTGTCAAAAAGAGTTGTTTTCTGTGTTGGCGATTGATGAAAAGCAAGAACGCATCGTTAAAGGGAATGCATTTGTTCGGGAGACCCACCGCAAAAACCTGCTTTTTCGCACAAAAAAACTTTGTGAATTCAAGGAAGCGGATGCTTTTGACCTCATTATTTGCACAGATACCTTAGAGTTTATCAAGGAAGATTGTTCTACCATTGAGCACATGCACGAATCATTGAGAGATGAAGGGTTGATGATTACCACAGCCGCCAGGCAATACGGTTCTCCTTCGGAAGACAAGAAAGAGTTCAACCGCATGGGGTATAAAATGGAAGAACTAAAACGCCGATTCAAAGAGGCTGGTTTTACCAAAGTAAAAGGGCACTATACCGGCGGAAAAGCGGGTAAACTATCTCACTCGCTCGGAATTGGTTTACCGATGAAAGCGCTTCGTTTCTCTAGGCTCTTTTTGTTGCTCGCACCCATCTATTTTCTCTTCGCCATCCCCTTGGTGATCATCTTAAATTGGCTAGACAGTCATACGGCACACCTAAATGGTGAAGGACTTCTTATTCTCGCTTACAAATAGACTGTGGTCTTTTAGAGAACCGTATCTTAGCACGCAGTGAACGTGCCGTTTTACATATCAAAACGTTATCTCTTTTCGAAGAAGTCCCGAAACATCATCAATGTGATCTCGGGTATCTCGATGTTTGTTGTAGCCTGTGTTACAGCAGCCATGATTACCATTCTTTCCGCTTTCAACGGCATTGAAAGCTTGGTAGCAGATTTATTTAGCACGTTCGACCCTGAAATCACCATTGCTCCTGCGGAGGGCAAAGTGTTCCCTTACACTGATAGTCTGCAAGTAGTGATCTCAGAGTTCCCTGAGGTGACCAATATTTCTGCATCCATTGAAGACGATGTGATTGTTCGGTTCGACGGTCAACCCACCGTGGCTACATTGAAAGGTGTTGATTCCCTTTTTCAAGAAGTAACCGACGTTCAAACGGTTATGCGAGAAGGCAATTTCGACTTGTTTCGGGACGAATTCCCATGCGCTATACCTGGGTTAGGCGTTCAAAATGAATTGGGAATCCCCATCCACCCAACCGACTTTTCACTCATCACCATCAGTGCTCCGATTCGTGGAAAAAAACTGAGTCGATACAAAGACAAAGCGCTGAACACCCTCCCTATTTTGGTCAGTGGAGTCTTCAGTGTAAACGCTGAAATGGATGTCAAGTATATCATGGCGCCCATTGAATACGCGCAAGAACTATTCAATTACGACAACGAAGTCAGTCATCTGAACCTTGGACTTCTTCCTGAAACGGACTCGGAAGACCTCAAAGAAGTACTGTCTGAAAAACTCGGCCCAGGCTTCATTGTGGAAACCAGCTATGATAAAAACGCGCTAGTTCATCAGACGAATAAATCCGAAAAATGGGCCACCTTTCTTATCCTGACGTTCATCATGGTCATTGCAGGATTCAACATCATGGCGTCCTTGACGATGCTTATTCTTGAAAAACGAAAAGACATATTCATCCTTCAAAGTATGGGCTTAACAGCCGTTCAAGTGCGTAGAATATTCAGCAATCAAGGCATCCTCATCAACTTTGTTGGAGCTACGTTAGGACTTGTTTTTGGATTGGGGATTTGCTGGGCTCAACAGACCTTCGGCCTGCTTGAACTGCAAGGATCTATTGTTCCTTATTACCCCATTGAAGTGCGTTTTCTAGACGTACTAGGAACCATGGCCACCGTAATGGTGATCGGTTCATTGTTCTCTATTCTAATGGTTCGTTACTTGGTTAAGCGTTTCGCGCACTAAATTCAAACCCGGCGAATAACGTTCGAATTTCTTCCAATTTCGCCCTAATCTCATCAGGAGATTCTAAGGTCACCAGCGCCAAACGATGTTCTTTGAAATGAGGAATTCCTTTGAAGTAATTGGTGTAATGACGTCTCATTTCTACAATCCCGAGACGATCTCCTTTCCACTTGACCGACATTTCAAAATGGCTCATTGCCGCATCTACCCGATCTGAAATGGTAGGAGGCGCTAAATGCGTCCCCGTTTTGAAGAAGTGCTTGATTTCATTGAACACCCACGGATACCCGATGGAAGCTCTTCCGATCATGATTCCATCCACACCAAATCGATTTTTGTACTCCAAAGCCTTCTCAGGTGAAGTAACATCTCCATTCCCAAATACAGGAATGCGCATTCTCGGGTTTTCTTTGACTTCAGCGATCAAGCTCCAATCTGCTTCCCCTTTGTACATCTGCTTTCTGGTTCGACCGTGAATCGAAATAGCCTCAATTCCAATGTCTTGAAGACGTTCAGCAACGTCCACAATGAACTTGGTATCATCATCCCACCCCAATCTTGTTTTCACCGTTACGGGCAACGAAGTACTATTGACAATTTCCTTGGTCAATCTGACCATTTTTGGAATATCCTGAAGTATTCCAGCACCTGCTCCTCTTCCTGCTACCTTTTTTACTGGGCAACCGTAATTGATGTCGATGATGTCTGGCTTGGCCGCTGCCGTAATTTCCGTAGCGCGTTTCATGGACTCTATTTCGTTGCCGAAAATTTGAATCCCTACTGGGCGCTCATATTCGAAGATATCTAGCTTCTGAACACTCTTTGCAGCATCTCGAATTAGTCCTTCAGAGGAGATAAATTCGGTATACATAACATCTGCTCCGTGCTGTTTACAAAGGGCACGAAAGGGCGGGTCGCTCACGTCCTCCATAGGAGCGAGTAACAACGGAAAATCTCCTAACTCGATGTTTCGTATTTTTACCATCTGAAAAGTTTGACCAAATTCGGTGCAAATTTACGAAAAGTAACGCCCAATGATGAAAGCCGTGTTCCAAACCATGCATCCGCTCATGCGCGCATTGATGTATTTCTGCATGTTAACGGTTTGTGCTTCGATTGGATTGGGCATCGGAATCGCCATTTCTTCTTCCGCAACGGGCATCGATTTAGAAACCTTGGCAGACACTTCATCCCTTATGACCATTGACGGTGGGACAGCTGCTTTGAAGATTATGAACTCAGCGAATCAGCTGATTGGTTTTCTAGGGTCAGCCCTGCTTTTCTCCCTCTTTTTCGGCAAGGTTTCGGTAGACGGTTTCTGGACGAAGAAGTGGTCTAAAATGATTGGTTTTCTGCCATTGTTGATCTTCTTTGCGCTCCCTCTTTTGCTGGTTTCCTTTGAGTTCAATTCAATGCTCATTCCCGAAGGAGGTTACCTTGAAGGTCTTTTCAAACCATCTGAAGAGTTGGCAGGAGAAATGACCGAAATCATGTTGACCATGAACACGCCACTTGACTTGGTCATTATGTTAATTGTGGTAGCTGTTTTACCGGGTATTTGCGAAGAATTTGCATTCCGAGGCGTCCTGCAATCGCAATTGGCGAAAGGTTTTAAAAATGTTCATTTAGGCATTTGGGTCTCTGCATTTATCTTCAGCGCCATCCATTTTCAATTTTACGGATTCATTCCGCGCATGTTATTAGGTGCTTTCTTTGGCTACCTGGTGATTCATACTGGAAGTATTTGGACCGCTGTAGTGGCGCACACCTTGAACAATGGATACGCTGTAGTAAGCGCTTACATGGCCGGACAAATGCCCGACATGAGTACCGATGATCTGGACAATGCCAGCTTGAATCCGTATTTCGTGCTGATGTCTGCCGTGATTTTCTCACTACTATTTTGGGTCATTCTTCAAAAAAGCACGTGGTCGAACATCAAAGAAACCTACCTGAGATACCTGAAGTTACCGGTTGTATTGGAAGAGTTAGAAAAAGCGGGGGATCAGTCAGTTGCTGATAAAAAGTGACGAAGTAACACCAAATCCTGCGGATTAGTTGCCTTGACGTTTTCAGGATTTCCTTGCACCAATTCAATGGAATTACCAGCATATTCCACCACGCTCGCATCATCTGTGAATTCGTTCCGAAATCCGTTTTCGTATCCCCTACGTAGGATTGATGCTTGAAAGCACTGTGGTGTTTGCACGCTTCGAAAATGCTGACGGTCTACTGATTCGTTCCCTGAACTACTCACTTTACGAAGGCTATTGACCATAGCTAAGACAGGAATGGCGGCTCCATGCTCGGCAGCGGCTTCATAACATCGTGCAATGGTCTCTACGCTTACACAAGGTCGAACTGCATCATGAACACCAACTATACTCACATTGGCCGACACACGATTGAGTCCGTTCAAAACGGAATGGAAACGTTCTTTCCCACCTTCGACCACCACGTGCTTCGGTAAGTCAAATTTGGTCACTTGCTCTTGCCAGTAATCTGCCCACTCTTTCGGAAGCGTAACCACTATTTCCATGGCAGGGTCAAACACGTAGAACTGACGAATGGTATGCCCTAAAATGGGCAGGCCATTGACTTCAAGAAACTGTTTAGGGATGGTAGTCCCCATTCGTTTCCCGCTTCCTCCAGCTACTATGACTACGGCGTTTTGCATGGTGTAAAAATACAAAAGCCTCCTTTATCACTAAAGGAGGCTTTGTCAAAAATCTTATTGGCTTACTTAGCCGCGCTGAAACGACGGTTTACTTCGTCCCAATTAATTACGTTGAAGAAAGCTCCGATGTAATCAGGTCTGCGGTTTTGGTAGTTCAAGTAGTATGCGTGTTCCCAAACGTCTAGTCCAAGGATTGGTGTTCCACCACATCCTACACCTGGCATCAATGGGTTGTCTTGGTTGGCGCTAGAGCACACTTCCAATTTTCCATCTTTTACACAAAGCCAAGCCCAACCTGATCCAAAGCGTGTTCCAGCAGCGCTAGAGAACTTCTCTTTGAATGCATCATAAGAACCGAAAGCGGCATCAATAGCAGCAGCTACGTCTCCTGTTGGAGCACCTCCGCCATTTGGAGCCATTACAGACCAGAACAATGAGTGGTTGTAGAATCCACCACCGTTGTTTCTTACTGCGGCGTTGTCACCAACATTCGCACAGATGTCTTCAATAGACGTAGAAGCCATAGGCGTGCCTTCGATTGCAGCGTTTAGCTTGTTCGTGTATCCTTGGTGGTGCTTACTATGGTGAATCTCCATTGTACGCGCGTCAATATGTGGTTCAAGAGCGTCGTAAGCGTATGGAAGTTGAGGTAATTCAAAAGCCATGATATTCTATTTTAAGGGTTATTCAAATTCGTATTCAAAGGTATCAATTCTAGCGTCTCAACAAGTAATTATTGCGCTACTTCCGCAGTTAACTCACCTTCAACAATTACATAATCATCATAATTGGTGACCACGTTCATTGCACGAGCAAACACATTGTCATCTTCTAAAATCACGCGGTAGTAGCTCTCATCGTCAAAAAGGTTCTTCGCCATGTGCGCCATCACCCTGATTTTGATCACTTCTTCACTTTCATCAATTCCACGCTGATCTCTTCGCACTCCTTCCTCTTCTGCATGCGTGTAAAGTTGCTCAAGCATTGCGTTTGTTACCGTGTAATTGGTAATGAAGTCGTTCACATTTTCGTACGATGCAAATTCTTCTCTATGACTATCGGTGTAATCAAACCCAAATTGTCTGAGTACTCCATTGTAACTAATGTCTGACAAATAATAAGAAGCTCCTACCGTGTCAATTGGGACGAAGACATCTGGCATGATTCCGCCACCTCCGTAAACAATTCTACCCGCAGGCGTTGTGTACATTAGTGTATCCACAACAGCAATGCTATCTGAACTCAAGAGTTCTCCTGACTCGTAGCGTTCGTTGTAGTCATTGTCATAATCTACTCCTTCGCCATAAGGCTTCTGGATGCTTCTTCCTGTAGGCGTGTAATAGCGCGCTACGGTCAATCGAAGTGCTGATAAATCTGGAAGGCCAATTTCTTCTTGAACCAGTCCTTTCCCGAAGGAACGACGTCCAACGGTGATCGATCGGTCTTGATCCTGAAGTGCACCCGCAAGGATTTCACTTGCTGAGGCAGAGCCTTGGTTAATAAGCACCACCACCTTCATATCGTGGTACTTCCCTTTCCTTCTTGAGTAATAGTTTTGTCTCGGCTGAGACTTCCCTTCGGTGTACACAATCAATTGGTCATTGTCCAAAAACTCCTCAATCATTGGAATAGCGGTATGCAAGTATCCTCCTCCGTTTCCACGAAGGTCGAAGATCAGGCGTTTCGCCCCATCTCTGGAAAGCTCTTCCATTGCTAACATGAATTCTTCGTACGAGTTCTTGGCGAACCTAGTCAGCTTCAAGTAACCAACATCTTCTCCTACCATTAATGAAGCTACCACACTGAAAATTGGAATGCGATCTCTTTTGATAGCGTACTCTTTTACTTCGTCGGCTCCGCGGCGTTGCACACCTAACCGTACTTCAGTTCCTTTTTCGCCCTTCAGCAACTTCATTACTTTATCATTGGTCAGGCCAACACCTGCAATGTCTTCATCATCCACTGAAACGATGCGGTCTCCTGGACGAATCCCTGCGCGTTCAGAAGGCCCTCCTTCGATAGGAGACACAACCATTAAGGTGTCTTTTTGAATCATGAACTCCACACCAATCCCTTCAAAATTCCCTTCAAGAGGCTCTTGCACACTGGCAAGTTCTTCTGCTGAGATGTAATAAGAATGGGGGTCTAGTTCTTCCAAAACGGAATTGATGGCCTTGTCGATCAGCTGCTTCTTCTGAATACTGTCTACATACATCTCATCAATCTTATTAATCACATTTACCAATTTATTGGGATTGTCATCTATGCTTGAAGAATGCGTAAACACCGTCTCATTGCCGAAATTAGTTCCTATGTAAATCCCAAGGATGAGTACAATGGCAAAAAAGAGCGGTTGATAAGGATTGCCACCTTTTTTCTCCTGTGTTATTTTATCTATTCGTTCTGTCATTATCAATCATTGGGCATGTGAACAACTTCAATTCCTGCTTGGCTCAGAAACTCTAAGCCGCTGATGTCTTTGTAAGCTGTCATATAAACTACACGTTTGATTCCTGCCTGCAAAATTAGCTTTGAGCATTCTTTGCACGGAGAGAGTGTAATGTACAAAGTAGATCCTTCTGAGCTGTTATTGGAACGTGCAACTTTTGTTATCGCGTTCGCTTCAGCATGGAGCACGTACCACTGGGTATCGCCTTGTTCATCTTCGCATGAATTTGGAAAACCAGAAGGTGTGCCATTGTAACCATCAGAAATGATCATCCCTTGTTTTACAATCAAAGCGCCAACTTGTTTACGAGAGCAGTGTGAGAGCTTTGCCCATTCAGTTGCCATCTTTAAATAAGCCTGGTCATACCTCCGCTGTTTCTTCGGATTGTGATAAGTAATTTCGTCTTTCTCCATATCGCATGGCAAATTTAGCTGAATCCATTCGGAAGAGAGACAGAAGCCATGTATTTTGGCAAAAGTTTGTAGTCTATGCATCGATTCACACACATACTCCCGGGAATTTGCTTGGTTCTTTTCGCAACGCTCTTCGATTCAGCGCATGCCCAATCGTTTGACTTCTTGTGTTTAGGACAAGGTGACGGTTTGCCGGCAGATGGGGTCTTCGACTTGATCGAAGAAGAAAATGGCGCTTTGCTTATTGCTACGGAAGGCGGTGGTTTAGCGCGCTACAATGGCGAGCAACTAACCCACTGGGATCATACTAGTGTGCTCGGAGCTGACACCATTCGCTGCCTCACAAGAGGAGCTGAAGGTGTTACCTGGATTGGAACAGATGGGCATGGGCTGTTCCACTTTCACAATGACACCTTCACAGCCGTTGCACCCCAGCTAGCGAACGCCGAAATACGCTCATTGGCAGAAGACGCAACTGGTAGACTTTGGATTGCGACCATGCATGAAGGATTGTTTTCACTTGACCAAGATTCATTGACCAAACATGAATTTCCTGCGGATACCTTCCGAGCGTTGCTGGTTTCTTCTGATAGTTCGCTTTACGTGGGAAGTGACGAAGGGCTTTTTAAGCAACATGGCGAAGAATTCGAACTGCTTGAAGCAAGTTTCACCGAAGCACTCTCTTCGAAAATATTGACGCTATTTGAAGACAATCAAGGTAGAATTTGGGCCGGAACACAGCAAGGCGCCGTAGGCCTCAAGGGCGACTCAGCATCCGTCATTCCGCCGGAGATTGCTCGAAAAAGAATTAAAACCATCAGCCAAGATCAGCAGGGAAACCTATGGTTTGGTACACGAAGTGGTGCGTATGAATGGGATGAAGCAAAAGAGCTTTTTACCAGGTACACCAGTAGCAACGGGCTGTCGAACGACCGAATTCGAAAGTTGTATGCGGATCGGTCAGGGACATTGTGGTTCGGAACCTATTTCGGCGGGGTTTGTCAACTACAAGATCAATTGAACGCACGGTACTCTCGAGACCACGGTTTTCCAGAATCAGCTATCACTTCGATGGCTATCACTCCTGATAGTTCATTGTGGTTTGGAACGTATGAAGGCGACGTATTTTCCCTTTCTTTTCAAGGTGAATTGAGACAAGTCCATGCATCCAATGACGAAGATGTGAATGCCATTGTTGCTGCCGGAGATTCGCTGCTCGTATTTACATCAGGCCAAGGCCTATCGCTCATCGTAGATCCATCAGCAAAGGAGCTTCAGCCGCAGTTGGGGATGGAATACCGGTACATTGCCACGGATCACATCATTTTCCGTGAGACCCCGTATTTGTTGAGTTCTAATGTACTTTTTCAAATCAATCAAGAATTATCAAGTGACGATTTCGCTTGCGAAACATTAACCGACTTTGAAATTGTAGACAGTACGCTATACGTAGGCAGTTCCTGTGGTCTATTCACGCTTTCCATTGACAATAAGGGCAAATGGATATTGCCTACCAACAGGATGGATTTTAAGCCCGTAAAAGGATCGGAATTGCTGGAAATAGCTAGTATCAAAGCAGATGATGCTGGTAACATTTGGATAGGCAGTTCTAAAAATGGACTGTATAGGTACGATGGTAGCGTTCGAAAATATGCCAATCGCAACTTGGCTGACCCAAGAATTATTGACATTGACATTGATAACGATCAGAATATTTGGGTCGCCACTCGGAGCGGGGTTTCTTTTCTAGAATTGGACCCTTCGCAGGAAATTGTGTTAAACTCTACTCACTTCGGCGTTGCAGAAGGCATTGATTCGCAAATCAATCACATTAAGTGCGGCGTTGACCATCAAATTTGGTTGGGTTCCTCGAACGGATTGATTTCTTTGAATCCCGATGGCGCTTTTCATAACAATGCATCGCCTGCCCTCAGTTTAGATGGACTTCGCCTGAACTACAACCCCATCGACTGGGAGGCTTTAGGGTACCAAGTATCTTCCCTACCCACCAATCCCGTTTTCGAACATAATCAGAACCACTTGACATTTGACTTCCACGCTATTGATCTCTCTGGCCCACGAAGTGTTATTTATCAGTGTCTTCTAGAAGGGTTCGATATTGAGTGGGTTGACTTAAACAACGTCACCACACATACTTATCCTCAATTACCACCCGGTGAGTACAGGTTTTCAGTTCGGTCTCGAAACTCCTCTGGAATTTGGAATACCACCCCAATGAGTTATGCTTTCAGCATTAGTCGGCCTATCTATCAGGAGCCCTGGTTCCTTACGACATGTGCACTGGCTCTTATACTTCTGGTTTATTCTTTCTTTCAATACCGATTGAGCAGGCTGAAAAAGGCGAAAGTTGTGCTGGAACAAAAAGTTCAAGAACGCACGGTAGAATTAAACGAAGAGAAAGAAAAAAGCGAACGTTTATTGCTAAATATATTGCCCAAAGAAACCGCTGATGAACTGAAGGAGAAAGGGTACGCTGACACCAGAAACTATGACAATGCTTCCGTGTTATTCTCAGATTTCAAAGGGTTCACCAACCTGACTGAACAGATGAATTCAGACGATTTGGTACGGATGCTCGACAGCGCGTTTAAGGCGTTTGACCGAAACTGTGATCGATTTGGGGTGGAGAAAATAAAAACGATTGGTGATGCGTACATGTGCGCCACTGGGATTCCGAATGAAGACCACGATCACGCTACTAAGATGGTTAGTTTTGCACGCGAAATGATTGCGGTTATGAATGAGCTCAACAAAGACAACTTGGCAAATGGCCTTCCGGCGTGGGATATTCGAATAGGTATCCACAGTGGACCGCTCATTGCGGGAGTTGTAGGAGAGAAAAAGTTCGCCTACGATATTTGGGGTGACACGGTCAATCTTGCCTCTCGAATGGAGAGTAGCGGAGAAGCAGGACGAATTAATTTGAGTGAGAGTACTTATGAACTTATCAAGCAGGCTCATAAGTGCACACCGCGTGGAAAAATCCAAGCAAAGAACAAAGGGGAGCTAGAAATGTATTTCCTAGAAGAATAAGATAACTATGAAGGTATACACCAAAACAGGCGATAGCGGTCAAACGGGTA
This sequence comes from Flavobacteriales bacterium, assembly GCA_029245065.1. GTDB lineage: Bacteria > Bacteroidota > Bacteroidia > Flavobacteriales_D > Sanyastnellaceae > JAQWQB01. The sequence goes on from JAQWQB010000028.1 coordinate 25,263, forward strand.
TTTTGGGTGGCACAAGGCTTCAAAAAGACCACATACGGATTGAGGCTTACGGCACCGTTGATGAATTGAACGCCCACATCGGCCTGCTTCGGGACTCTCCTGGAGCAACCGATTATAACGATACGCTCGTAATGATTCAAGAAGATCTTTTCACCCTTGGAAGTCATCTTGCAAGTGATCCCGAAAAGAATAAAATGGAATTGCCTGAGCTCGACGAATCACGCATCACTGATTTGGAGAAAATGATGGATGAGATGGATGGGCTATTACCTGCCATGAAGAACTTTGTGCTCCCAGGCGGCCATGTAGCTGTTAGCCAGAGCCATGTAGTGCGCTGTATATGCCGAAGAGCGGAACGGGCAACCATTCGCCTACAATCTTCGTCGTACGTTAAAGGACACCATATTAAGTACTTAAACAGACTTTCTGACTTTTTCTTTGTGTTGTCTAGAAAGCTAGCCCAGGATTTAGGGGCAATTGAGACACCATGGAAGCCAAGAGGGTGATTTTATTCGCTTGATTTATAGTGTTTTACGTAATTTAAGCCAGTCTTATTGCATTTTTCTTGACTGGTATAACAAAAAATCTATTTTTGCGTACTGAAAAACAGTACCCTTTTTAAAAATTGATAGTATGTATTGGACGTTGGAATTAGCCTCTTACTTAGAGGACGCACCATGGCCAGCCAGTAAAGATGAATTGATCGACTTTGCAATGAGAACTGGAGCACCTTTAGAGGTGGTTGAGAACTTGCAGCAGATCGAAGACGAAGGCGAAATCTATGAAACCATAGAGGAAATATGGCCAGACTATCCCACTAAAGAAGATTTCTTCTTTAATGAAGATGAGTATTAAACCTATTAAACAAGATAGAAAGAGTTGCGAAAGCAGCTCTTTTTTTTTGCCCAAACGTGTTTAAAATAGAAATGGGAACTGCGTTCAGTTCCCATTTCACTTAACATTAAACTAAAACTACCATTACAATATACAAGTACATTGTAACTATGAAAATTTGCCTTCTTTGCGGAGACGGGTGTCTCCACAGTAGTCATAGCAAATATAGTGAGAATCACCGTTGTCTAAGGTCTATTTAGGGTTTTTTAGATGAGCGGTCTTAAAACGATTCGGAGGGTTTGACGGCTTTTTTGTTCTACCAAAACTTCTTTTTCACCAGTCAATTGTTTCACTGTAGCTTCATCATAATGACGTATGGTCAGTAGCTCAACTTCTTCGTTGTAACGAATCGCATACTTCGATTTCATGAGCTCAATAAACTCACCAATTCGTTCCATTTCTTGGTCTACACACACCGAAAAACTGATCGCGGAATTTTGCATAAGGTTCACGCTAATACCGGTTGAAGTGAGCGCTTCAAAAATGTCCCTCAAATTAGATTCTACGATAAAAGAGAAATCTCTTGGTGAAATAGAAATCAAGATCTGCTTCGGCTTGAAAATGTACATCGGCACATAATTCGAGCTAGCCACTTCTTTTTGAATAACGGTGCCAGGAAGCGCTTTGTCTACGAATGACTTCACGTACAATGGAATGTCCTTATTTTGGAGTGGCTTAATCGTTTTCGGGTGAATGACAGAAGCTCCATAATAGCTCAATTCAATGGCTTCTCTGAACGTCAATTCCGCAATGCGAACAGTGTTGTTGAACCACCTTGGGTCAGCATTGAGCATGCCTGGAACGTCTTTCCAGATTGTAAGTGACGAAGCGTTCATTAGGTGAGCGAAAATAGCCGCACTGTAATCAGAACCTTCTCTTCCCAAGGTTGTGGTATTCCCTACTTTACTTTGAGCTATGAACCCTTGAGTCAAAACAAAGTTCTGCTCACCCTTGATGAAATGGGCTTTTAGAATATCTGTCCCTAATTTACTTCGCTCCCAATCCAACGTCGCATTGCGATGTGCCGAATCGGTTTTCAATACGTGCCTTGCATCAAACCATTCAATGATGACTCCTTGTTGTTCCAGTCCGGCATGCACTAAGCGTGTACCTACCAACTCTCCGAAACTGACAACCTGATCATACGCCAGCGCGCTATTCCCTCCTGCTGGGTTGGCCAACAAAGCCCTTAACTCATCTAGCATCATGGTCACTCCAACAAGGGCATCATCTGTTAATTCCAGCACCTTGGCTATTTCGAGATGAAATGACGCAAACTGCTCCATCAACTCCTCGGTATCTTCTCCATTCATCCATGTTCTCCAGATGGATTCCAGGTGATTGGTCATTTTACCCATTGCAGACTGAACAATAATAACATGTTCCTCTGGGCAAGAAATAAGAATTTCAGCGACATTCTTTACGGCTTCCGCATCTTTGACCGACGCGCCTCCAAATTTATATACGATCATAATTTCCTTACGTCAATGCAGCAAATTGCTCTTGTGTAAATTTACAGTTGTACCATTCTTTATCAATAACAGCCCCCATCTTTTCGTAGAAAGAAATGGCTTTTTCATTCCAGTCTAGCACTTGCCATTCCAAACGTGCACTGTGTTCTTGGTGCGCAATTTTAGTAAGCGCCAACAGCAGCTCAGTGCCATAACCGTTTCCGCGGTATGTTTCTTTAACAATTAGGTCTTCTAGGTAAAGCGTTGGTCCTTTCCATGTGCTATAACGCGGATAGTACAACGCAATTCCTACGGTTTCAGCACCTACTTCAGCCACAAGTAGTTTGAATAATGGCTGTGAACCAAACCCATCCTTTAAAAGCTGCTCTTCCGTCAGAACCACTTGATCTTCTGCTTTTTCGAACTTCGCAAGCTCCTTGATCATCTTTAAAAGACCCGGTACATCTTCAGCCTTCCCGGCACGAATAGAACATTTCAACTGTGTCATGCGAACAAAGCTAGCAAAGAAGTATGCAGATTGAAGTAGCTAGGCAGTAACTTGCCAATATGAACATGTTCGATATTATTTGTTTGATAGTTTTGGGATTCGCCGGATGGAAGGGTTTCCAAAAAGGGTTCATCATTGAAATCTTTGGAATACTTGCCTTGTTTGCTGGTATTTATGGCGGAATTCATTTCTCTGACGGTGTTGCAAACTGGTTGCGAAAAAGCATCGACATCAAGGAAGAATGGCTCCCAGCGGCATCTTTCACAATCACTTTTATCGGAGTATTGGTAGGTATTCACTTCTTAGCGAAAGCGGTAACGAAGCTGTTGAATATTGCTCAGTTGAGCATCTTCAATAAAATAGCTGGAGCGCTTTTTGGATTGCTCAAAGCAGCCATGATTTTGAGCATTGTTCTTATGCTGATTCATCCGTTGAACGAACAGGTGAACTTTCTATCGGACGAAGTAAAAGAAGAGTCGCTCTTGTATCAACCTATTCACGATTTCTCTTCTACCATTGTGCCTGCAGTGAAAGACAGCGACTTTTACCACTACTTGCAGAAAGAAGGCTGGGTCCCGAGGGAACTTCCATTTAACCTAGATGAAGTTATTTCGAATTAGGATAGATGTCGTTCAACGACCAATTTGAGTGACGAAGGCGAATAGGGTTTCAACACAACTCCAGACATCCCGGCGTCTTTGCACCGTTGATTCACTTCTCCCATTACAGATGCCGTCACGGCGATAATTGGAATATGTTGGTTGGCGCCTTCCGTTTCACGAATCTTCCGCGCAGCAGTATACCCATCCATAAGGGGCATTTGAATGTCCATCAAGATGAGATCATATTCTTCTTCTCCGGCACGCTCTACTACTTCTAATCCATTTTCAGCGATGGTCACTTCTGCTCCCCAACTGGTAACGAATTTCTCTAATAGAAGTTGGTTTATTTTGTTGTCTTCAGCAGCCAAAATTCGCTTTTTGTGAAGCACGTTTTGTACAATATGTACTTCCTCAACAATTGGCTCTGGGTTCACTTCATCTGGTAATTCAAAAGTAATGGTGAACCCAAATTCACTCCCTTCACCTGGCACACTTACCACTTCTAGGTCTGCCCCGTGCAGTTCAACAAGTTTCTTGGTAATGGCCAAGCCTAGCCCTGTTCCACCAAATTTTCTTGTTGTACTAGAACTCGCTTGTGTAAACAGACTGAAGACCGATTTCAGTTTACTCTCTGGAATCCCAATCCCGCTGTCTTTTGCGCTAAAATGAATGGTTGCGAGTCCATCATTCACTTCAATAACCTTTGTCTTCAAAAGTATTTCTCCGTGAAAGGTAAACTTAATGGAGTTTGAAATGAGGTTATTAAAAATCTGAGTCAAACGGTGCGCATCTCCTAAAACACTGGCCGGAGTGGCCTCATCCAGCTGAAAGTTTAGGCTTAGTCGCTTGGCATTTGCTTGAAAAATAAAAGTATCTCGGATCTGTAGCAGAAGCGAGTTAATGTCTACATGCGACGATTCCAATCGAACCCGTCCGGCATCCATTTTCGAAAAGTCGAGGATATCGTTGATCAGGCCGAGCAAGCCTTTTGCACTAAACAGAAGAGAATTAAGGTTTTCTACTTGCTCTTCTTTCGGGTCTTCTGCTTTTAATAAATGGGCTAGACCTATAACTGCATTGAGTGGCGTTCTGAGCTCGTGGCTCATGGTACTTAAAAACTGTTGTTTCGCTCTTGAACCTGCTTCAGCTCGTTGGGCCTCCATTTTCAATTGACGTTCGATTTCTTTGATACTTGAGATATCACGTATCACACCATCGAAACTCTTTGAACCATCTTCATGCGTAGTCAACACCGCACTAATCATTCCCCAGAAAATACTACCATCTCGTCGCTTCAGAAGAAGCTCTCTGTTGGTGACCACTCCCTCTCCCACCAGTTCATCTCTGAATTCAATTCGCTGTTCTGGATTGGCATAAAAAGTCCCTGAATTTTTGGTTCTCATGGTTATCGCATCCTCAAAACCGAACATACGAACCATGGCATCATTCACGTAGAACAGCTCTCCCTCTTCACTTGTGCGGTAAAATCCTTCTTGCAAATTCTTGTTGATAGAAGAAAGGATATCTACTACTTCAGATTTCGCTGAATTGATTCCCATTCGTTCCCAGAGCAAGGTTGCTCCTGGTTCTCCCGAGGGCAATGTGCATGGCACCAAGGAAACCTTAAGTGGAATGTTCTCTTGATCAATGCGCACTATCCAATGGAGGGTTTGCAACTTTTGCTCATTTATCGAATCTTCAATCAGCGGACCGTAATTCTTTGTTTCGACGAAATGGAATATGGAATTAGGCACGGGTGAGTTCTCCCCCAACAATGAAGCAAAAGCCCCGCTATAGGCCACAATCTCCCCATTCGCTCGGATAGAGCAAATCGGTAAACCACTAGCTATGGAATCGTCTACCCTATGCATTTTATCCTGCTAATAGTTCGCTTTTAAGCATTTCAATTTGCTTGTTCAAGTCGTTTATTCGTTCGTTGTAAGGTGCGCTCTTGTTGGTGTTTCTAACTGAAAAATAGAACTTAATCTTCGGCTCTGTTCCTGACGGTCTCGCCGTCACACGCGATCCATCTTCAAGCACATACTGGATTACATTGGAAGAGGGCAAATCAATGGACGAAACCTCGTTTGACCTGATGTCTCTCGATGTTCCATTCTGGAAATCAATCATGGTAGACACGTTCTCTCCTCCCAATGCAGTTGGCGGATTTTCTCGGAAGTTTTTCATCATCAAGGCAATCTCTTCTTTCCCGGCCATACCCTCTTTTTTAAGCGAAACAAGTGCTTCTCTGTAAACCGAAGTGGCTTCATGAACTTCTTCTAACAAGGCCAATAGATTCATCCCTCTGGACTTTGCCCAAGCCGTCATTTCACAAATCATCATGCTTGCCGCTACACCATCTTTGTCTCGAACAAAGTCGCCAATCATATAGCCATAACTTTCTTCGCCCCCAGTGATGAAGACTTCTTCTCCTTCTTTGCTTCGAATTAAGTCCGCAATCCACTTGAACCCTGTTAATGTGTCGTAGCATGGAAGGCCGAAATGCGAAGCTATCTCAGTAATAATTTCGGACGTCACCACCGTTTTTCCGATGAATCCGTTGGAAGGAACCACATTGAGTTCCTGCATTCTCGTTAATTGGTACCAAACAAGCAATGCTCCGGTATCATTGCCATTCAACAGAACATATTCTCCTGTCGTATTGCGCACTGCAATGCCTACTCTATCCGTATCTGGGTCTGTTCCAAGTACAATTTCTGCTTGGACTTTTTTCGCCAAATCAATTCCCGCTTGCAACGCTGCTCCCTCTTCTGGATTTGGCGATGCTACGGTAGGGAAATTTCCATCTGGCGCTTCCTGTGATGCCACAAGATGAACATTGTTCAGACCAATCATCTTCAATGCCTTCGGCACCATTGTAATTCCGGTACCATGCAACGAAGTGTATACAATTGGCATGTTGCTTTGTGCTTTTACGACTTCAGCGCTCAATGCTTTTGTGGCCAACACTTTCAAGTATGCTTCGTCTACTTCTTCACCAACCCTATTGAGCAGGTCATCATTCCCAACCGACTTGACTTGGTTGTACGAGGCAATTGCGCGGACTTCATTAATGATTCCAGCGTCGTGCGGACGAACAATTTGTCCGCCATCTTCCCAGTAAACTTTGTAGCCGTTGTAAGCTGGTGGGTTATGACTCGCCGTAACAACAATACCTCCTTGGCATTTCAAATGGCGCACAGCGAAACTCAGCAATGGTGTTGGTCTCAGCGCATCAAACAAGAACACTTTAATTCCGTTGGCAGTCAGAACATCTGCAGCATTTCGAGCAAACTCAGGACTGTTATTGCGCGAATCGTATGCAATTGCAACAGCCGTTTCCTTCCCCTGAAATTGTTGATTTAGGTAATTCGCAAACCCTTGTGTAGCAAGCCCAACCGTGTATTTATTGAGTCTATTCGTCCCAACTCCCATGATTCCTCGTAGTCCTCCAGTACCGAATTCTAAATCGGTATAAAAAGACTCGTTAAATTCGTCGGAATCATTCTCCATTAAGTTTTTCACTTGACGAATGGTTTCTTCGTCAAACGGAGGGCTCAACCATGCATTGGCGTGGCCCAGTATATCTTGAGAGTAATTATCTTTCAGCTTCATTTCAATTCAATTTTCATGCATTCATCCAATGAATGCTCCCAATCAATTTCAGTAACTCCGGCGGCTTCAAAAAACCGTTCAGCGTTTAACTTAGAGTAGGCAGGACGCTCAGCTTTCGTTGGAAAGACAGATGAATCAACCGCCGTCAATTTACAGGTTACTGGAAGCCTGTCCAAGATTCCTCTTGCAAAATCAAACCAGCTGACTTCTCCTTTTTCTGCATAATGGTAAAGCCCACTCATTTTTTTCACCCTTCCATTTTCAATTGCTTGAAGTAAGCGCAATGAAAGTTCTACAGCATTCGTAGGCGACGCAATTTGGTCATTTACCACTTTCACTTCATCTCCTTTTTGAAACAGCTTCACCATTGTTTTGTAGAAGTTCTTACCAAAGGGAGAGTACAACCAACTAACACGAATAATGACAGCATCACTATTCACTTCCCCTATCTTCTCCTCGCCTTTTAATTTCGATCTTCCGTAACTAGAAAGCGGATTTGTGAGGTCGTTTTCAGTTCGTGGAATAGGCTCTTTCCCATCAAAAACATAATCGGTTGAGAGCTGGATATATTTGCACCCTAAACGTTCACAAGCAAGCGCACCAAACGCTGCACCATCTGCGTTTACTGCCAAAGCAAGTTGTTCCTCATCTTCCGCTTTTTCAACATTGGTATATGCTGCTGCATTGATGACGACAGAAGGGTTGAATTTCTTCAAACACGCATTCCAAGCCTCGAAATCAGTGATGTCCAGTTCTTCTCTGTTGAGATACTCCACGTCAATGTTACCACTTCGGTTACTTTCCCGTAGAGCTTGTGCAAACTGACTATTACCACCGGTAACTAAAACCTTCATCTCCTAAAAATAAACACCGAAAGTACATTAAAAACACGACCAAAAAAGTAGGATTTATTCACGCGTATATGTCAGTGAATTCCTACAAAATCCGTTGTAGGATTATCAGACTACATTCTTGTCAAGCCCACTTACACCCTTGTAATCCTTTGACTCACAACCAACTCTTTACTTCCGACGTAAATTTGCGGTGTAGAGTAAATCTTTTCAGGCTCTTGCTTTGAAAAGAGGTATTCGTGAGGTTGAATAGTTTAAGTTAGGAAAAAGGGGTAGGGAAACCTGCCCCTTTTCTTAAATGTTTTGGATATTGGGAGCACCAAGTTCAACTTAAAGAATTGATTAAATGACTGACCTGGAAGATTTCAATTTCGATAAAATCCATGCCCTCACAGGCCAGGATAAAGCAGCAGTTGATCATTTTACGCAATTATTCATCACACATACTTTAGGTGAGGATTGGGTTGCACTGAATAGTGCTGCCGACGAAGAAAATGGTTCTGACCTAAAAGAACTGGCGCATAAAATGAAAGCCAGTTTAGACCTCTACAACATAAGAAGAGCGGGGGTATTGATTCGAGAGATCGAAAAAAAATCCGTTGAACCTTCGTCATGCAAAACAGAATTAGATGAATTGAATCTCCTTTTAGCTCGAATAGAGAAAAAAATGGGAGACTTGCTACAAGGCTGACAGATGATCTTCAGTGACCCATGAAATAAAACGGATGGGACAACTGAAAGATTTATACCGACGAAAACGGATTAGGTATACGAAGATTATCAACTCGATTATGGTGGTTGGAGCTGTGCTCTATTTCACTATTAATTTTGCGTTGTGCTCGTCTACCTGGTTTCAATTGATTGGAATAGGCACCACGCTTCTAGGCGGTGCATACGTTGCTAGATACTTTCTACACAAACAACAATTCCCTTTTGCATTTTACTTGATTGCATGCGTGATGATGAACATCCTGGGTGCGAAGATGCTTTATGAAACCGGGCTTTCATTTTGCTATGCGTTGTTTGCTACTCATGCGCTAATAACCATGAGGCAACTCCGAAAAACGGTACTTACCATTTCCGTTGGGATGGTATCATTTCTCATTTACATTCTGTCCCCGGTATCCATTGCTGAAGCCCTCATATTCTTTGCTCCCCCTTGGATGTTTTTCTGTTTGGTATTTCTAGGCATTCTTACCTCCAATGGAATGATTGCCTTCAAAATGAAAGAATTCCAATTGAAATCGGTTGATTTCAGGAGTAAATACGAAGACCTCAATCAGTTCGTGAAGTTCGTTCATGAATCGTCGCTTTTGCTCATCCGCGTGTCTAGTTCTGGAGAAATCATCTTGTTGAACGAAGTAGCCAAGAAAGCGCTTACAGATAGTTATTCGGGTGAAATTATTTATCCGCCAGGATGTTCAGAATCAATCCTTGAAGCATTCAAATTAGACTTCCCACAAGAGTTAACGACCTATCACAAAGGGAAACATTATCATTTCAGGTTCGAACCACAGAAGGATGAAGAATACGTCAGTATTTATGGTCAGGATGTGACCGAAATGGAGCAAACCAGAGAAAAAGTTGAAGAGTTGAACAACGCCATTGACTTTTCCGCAGATGGAGTTGCAATCATTACGAAAGAAGGTACATTCACCTATGCAAATCGTTCGTTAGCTAATCTGTTGGGCTACTCTTCGAAAGAGGTTTTGACCACAAAATCATGGTTTGATTTGTGGGATGAATCATGGGGTGAACAATTCAAAGACGATATTTTCAAGAACATGATCCTCACCAATTTCTGGAGGGGCGAAGCCACTTGTTTGAAAGAAGATGGCGCTGATTTATCGGTTGCCTTGACCATTACGAGAATCCCGGGAGGCTCAATGATTTGTTACATCAAAGACAACAGCGAATTGAAGTCTTCTAGAGACGCATTGATTTTTGCCAAAGAAGCGGCTGAAGAGGCCACCAGAGCAAAATCAAGTTTCTTGGCTACCATGAGTCATGAAATTAGAACACCAATGAACGGTGTCCTTGGAATGACAACCTTACTCGCAGGAACAGCATTGGACGAAGAACAAAGTGAGTTCGTAGAAACCATTCAACACAGTGGCGAAAACCTACTGCATATCATCAATGAAATCCTGGACTTCTCAAAAATAGAAGCAGGGAAAATGAACCTTTCAAATGAAGAGTTCAATGTTTCGAAATTGATTAAAAACGTGCTCTCTCTGGCCAGCCACCGAGCTTCGACCCGAAATAACACCCTCCTTTCAAAAGTTGGGCACGCCGTATCTGGCAACGCAACGGGAGACTATGCGCGTGTTACTCAAGTACTCAACAACTTGGTTTCAAATGCCATTAAATTCACGGAGGGCGGAACGGTCAAGATTGATGTTTCTACCCAGAAGAACGAGCAGCAAGAAAACGAGATAGTTTTTACCATCTCCGATACTGGGATTGGTATT
>JAQWQB010000123.1 GCA_029245065.1 Flavobacteriales bacterium
CAGATCGATTTCGACTTGAGCAGCACTTGTGAATGAAACAGCTACGGTGATAAGTATTAAGAGCTTTTTCATTCTGATACAATGATTTGTGTGAGCATGCCTCCCGGGTAGAAACCAGTGTTGGTTACCGCTATTAAATTATGATCGTGAACAGGGTAAGTTCCTAATTGATTCGGGATTAACTTTAAGGTAACCGCCTCTCCTTTCTTCATAACGACTGAATCTTTCAGCCAACCAGTTCGACTAGATTGTATGGATGCCTCTACAATTTCGACATGAAAACCATGGAAATGCAAGACATGATCCATATTCCCTCCGTTTACTACAGCGATTGTTATTTCCTGATTTAGTTGAACCTCTATTATTGCGGACGGATCCTCTAATGTGTTTGGGAAATGTGCCCCATTAATTAAGAATAGCTCTGGTTGATAAGGAATCGAAATGTCCGCTTCCGATGTGTTTGCCAAAGAAGTAGTGAGGTCCTTGTTTAGGTCGAAGAGGTTCCAATAAAAGGCAGGGTTGTTATTCATGCCAACCAGTACAATTCCGTTTGCACCAATTAGTTTCCCGTAAGACACATCGCTGTAGTAGTGAAACGTCCCCTCATTTGGGAAAGTTAGCTCAAACGTCACCTCTTCCCCTCCTGCAATTTCATTGTCGGTTTCAATGACTCCGTCAATTGTAAACGTATGGACTAGGGAGTCTGTATTTACAACCGTGAGCTGAAGAGTTTCTTCAATCGGGAGGTTAAGAACGGTGTTGTAGGGATTCAGTTCTTCTGAGCTATTGAAAGCACAAAAGGAGATACTCGATGTACCCACCGTCGTTTCTCCTTTGTTAATGTAGACTGTCTGGTCAAGGCAAAAGGCCCAGCTTGAACAGCTTAAAAGAATTAAAAGGGGAAGTAATTTCAACATCCCATAAAGTTACTTATTTGAGTTCACTCTTCGATCTTTACTCCTTTCCAAAAAGCGACGCGCCCTTTGATTCCCTTGGCTAGTTCAGATACTTCAGGGTAATACCACGCAGCATCCTTGTTTTCAACTCCGTCAACTTCCAAGGTGTAATACGAAGCCTCTCCTTTCCAAGGACAAACTGACTTTAAGGAAGAGTCTTTAAAGAACTCCTTCTTGATAGCGTCGCCCGGGAAATAGTGGTTGTTTTCAACTACTACCGTGTCATCACTTTCTGCTATGACTGTATTGTTCCAAATTGCTTTCATGTGCTTTGTTTTGTCAAAATAAAATCAGCGAATAAATTCTTCGAGTCTTTGATCACTTCTTGAAGTACCAACGACGTATCACCTAAAATGGCATTCAGAATTTCTTCATTGTACTTGCGCGAAATCTCCATGTGGATTCGTTCGCCTTTTTCGAAGTAATACGATTCACCAAGCGAGTCAATTCGCACTTCTTGGTCTACCTTACTTCTAATATAACTTTTTGCCACACCTTCTTCTTCGTTGTATTCCGGTGCATGTTCAAAAGAATCAACATCGAAATTGCCTCCAAGTTCATTGTTAATCCGTGTAAGTAAGTTTAAGTTGAACGCTTTGGTAATGCCAGCTGCATCGTTGTATGCGGGCAGTACCACTTCCCTCTTCTTTTTCAAATCCAGTCCGAGGAGTAGTTTATCTTCTGCATTCATCGCATTGTCCAGCGAAGAAAGGAATCGTTTTGCATTGTGGTCTAGCATATTGCCCATGTTAGAGCCTAAGAACAAAATAGCTTTTGGGTTGCCATTGTCTGCAATTCCTTTCAGTACTTCGAAGTAATCTCCTTGTTGCGTTTCTACTTTCAAGTCTGGCAACTCGCTTTGTAAGAAGTCCTTGAGTGAAGCCAAGGCATGACTTGAAATATCAATGGGCTTGTAACAGAACTCTCTGTGTTTCTGGAGTTCTTTAAGCAGGTGAACTGTTTTCGTTCCATCTCCAGCCCCTAATTCAATAAGGTCAAAAGTTCCAGTTGTGGGCGCCAACAAGGTGGCAAGTTTGTCTGCTTGATGTTCGAAAATCTCCATCTCCGCGTCGGTTAGGTAATATTCTGGCATATGCATTATTTGCACAAACAGTTTATCTCCTATTTCGTCGTAGAAATATTTTGAGAGTAGGCTTTTCGGTGTTGCGCTTAAGCCATTTGCAACATCGGCTTTAAATTGTTCAATCATATATGTTTGGCCAAGCGTATGCCTGTAAATTGCCATTGATAATGTGGGTGGAAAAAATTCCGGTAGGTCAATCTTGAATGGTTCTGAGCTGTAGCCAAAGAAGCTCCCCTCAATACCATTTGATTCACCATAAATTTACCATTGTATTCGCCAACGGCCCCATCAGGTTTATTAAAATAAGGATAAGGAAGATAGGAACTAGCCGTCCATTCCCATGCTTGCCCCCAATTTAATTGTTTTGATGCTGCTTCCCATTCGAATTCAGTAGGGAGTCTTAGGCCTTTCCACATGGCGAATGCACTTGCTTCGTAGAAGTTCACATGGGTTAAAATGGCATTCGGATCAATTTCTTTTAATCCGGCAAGTGTGTAATGCAACCACTTCCCTTCTGATTTCACCCAATAGAGAGGCGAATTTGATTTAGACTCTTGCACCCATGACCAGCCTTCGTCTAACCAAAACTCAAATTTTTCATACCCACCAGCTTCAATGAACTCTATGTATTCAGCGTTCGTCACCAAGCCTTTTGAAATCTCAAAATTGTGCAGAAAGACCTGATGTTGTCCATGTTCATTATCAAATGAGAATTGCTCTCCAGAGGCGCCTATGACGTAAATTCCTTCGGGAACCGAAAGCCAACCCTTTTCCTGATTGGGTCCTGGGCAAAAAGAGGCTGCTTCGTCGTAAACAGGATGGATCGGGTTTTTGCTGAACGTGTACTTCAAGTCAGTGATTAATAGTTCTTGATGCTGTTCCTCATGATTAAGTCCTAATTCGATGAGTGATACAATCTCTTCTTTGAAGTGAATTGATGGCGACAAAAGGTTTGAAATAGCGTCGTCTACGTGCGTCCGGTACTTCATGATTTCCTCAATAAACGGACGAGTAGTCAAACCGCGGTTATCTCTTTCTACTCGTTGGCCGATGGAATTGTAATAGGAGTTGAACAAGAATCCATAGTTCTTGTCGAATACTTGGTAATCAGGAATGAATTGCTTGAGAATCATCTCTTCGAAGAACCAAGTAGTATGAGCTACGTGCCATTTAGGTGGGCTAGCAAAAAGTGCTGATTGGGGAGTGAAATCTTCAGGATGAAGTGGTGCTACGAGTTCAGTTGTTCTTGCTCTAGTAAGTTTGAACTTTTCTAGAAGTTCTTCCGTTTGAGTAGCTAAAATTTCTGTCATTTGGAGGTAGTCGGGGTTCAAGTTACAATTTCGCACTATTCCATTAGTACTACAAATTGCACCTCTAGTCTAAACAGTATTTAACAAGTTAAACAAAAAAGGGGGCCGAAGCCCCCTTTCTATATCAAAGCATTGCTGCTCTTAGTTTTGCTTTACAATACGAGTTGTAGTTGTGAACTCACCAACAGTGATGTTCATGAAGTACATTCCGTTTGCTACGTTGAAAAGGCTTACCTCATGACGAGTAGCTTGTGCAGCGCTCAATTGCTCAGAAGCAATGATACGTCCGCTAGCGTCAAGTACATTGTAGTTTACTTTTTCACCATTCAATCCGTCGATGTTCAATACGAACATTCCCGTTGATGGGTTTGGAGAAACTGTGAACGTGATTCCAGAAGCTAGTTCAAAGATTCCAGTTACAACGTCAGTAGAGAATGTTTCAGTACATCCGTTCTCGTCAGTTACAGTTACTTCGTAAGTTCCATTTTCGAGTCCGTCGATGTCTTCAGTATCAGCAGTGAAACCGTTTGGACCAGTCCATTCGAAAGAAAGGTCACCAGTACCACCGTTAGCAGTAAGATCAATAGATCCATCAGCTGCACCGTCAGCAGACTCTTCCGTAGAGACTCCATCAACAGATATTGGGTCTGGGTTTTCTATTGAAGCTGTTTCTTCTTCTGCAGCACATCCATTTGCATCAATAACAGCGATTACGTAATCACCTTCTGCAAGGTCGATGTAGATGGTGTTTGATGTGAACTCACTTCCACCAAAGCTATAGCTTAAGTCTCCTGTTCCACCAGCGCCAAGTATTTCAACAGAAGCAGGTCCATCATTGCACAATGGGTTTGTAGCTTCAAATGTGAATGTTACCGCATCAGGGTTTACAAGAACTCCTTCGGATTGCGAAGTGCATCCTTCTGCGTCAACAACAGAAATGGTGTATGGTCCACCAGCAAGGTCTCCGTACATTCCCATTCCGTCCATGTCTCCACCGTCGATAGCGTACATAAAACCTCCGTTACCTCCAGTGGCATCGGCATCAATCATACCGTTTGCGTCACCAAAGCAAGTTGGGTTTGTAATCATAAGAGCTACCACAATTTCTTCAGGAGCTCCAATTGTAGCCATAACGTTTGATTCGTCAATACAACCGTTTGCATCCATTGCGATCACAGTGTATTCACCCTGACCAACATCGAAAATGTTGCTTGACTGGAACGTTTCACCGTCGATAGAGAAGGTCAAATCACCTGTTCCACCGAAAGACTGAGTTACGATCAATCCGTCTTCAGTATCAGAACAAGATGCATCAGCTTCACCAGTAATGTTCACCTGTACAGCGATTGGCTGGCTGATGTTCAATGGAATAGACTGACCTGTACAACCATTCGCGTCTACTGCGAAGATGGTGTATGTTCCAATTCCTAGTTCACCGAATGAACCATCCATTTGTGGGTTTTCGAATTCAGAAGAAGTATCGTACATGATGTCTCCAGTTCCTCCTGTTCCATCTCCATTGATGATAGCGTTCATGTCGCCATTACAAAGGATAGGCTGCTCAACAGAAATAGCTACTGCTACTTCGTCTGGCTCAGGAACTTCGAATTCGAAATCCAACGTACATCCTTCAGAATCTGCAAGAGAGATAACGTGTGTTCCTCCATCGAGATCATTGAAGTTGTTTACAGCAAGAACGTTACCCCCATCAAGTTGGTAAGTTGTTGCTCCGTAACCACCAGAAGCGATTATTTCAGCAGAACCATCTGAATCTCCGTTACATGTAACTGAAGTTGTGATGATGTCATCTACAGCAAGAAGGCACTCGTAGTCACATGAACAGTTTTCAACGTCTGCAGTTTCATCGTAGTTTGTTGCGATTGGATCAGTACATCCGAAAACGGCAGCTTCATCGCTTGAGAACGCAACACATGTTGTGATCTGTTCGTTGTCGTTGTTACCATTCACAAATGTTTGTCCGTTGAAGAATCCAGAAAACGATCCTTGCGTTGTAAACTGTCCGATCAAGACTCTGAAGTCATCACCAGCAACACCGTTTACAGAGCCACCACCAGAAAGTGTGAACCAAGCACCACCAATAATTCCATCAATAACGATATTATCACCGTTGTTGAAATCAGTTACCCATGGTTCAGTTCCAACCTGCTGTGCAGTAATGTCGGCACCTGGATCTGCGCTATTCGCTCTACCAATGGTTACGAAACTGTCAAACTCAGCATCTGGGAAGATGTCAAATACGATAGGGTTGATTTGAGGACCAGTTGTTCCTCCGAAATCAGATTGGAAAAAGTCTGTGTCAGTTGTAATCTCCAAAGGAGTCCCTGCGATACCGAAGATTGCAGATAAGAAATCGTCTTCATTCGTAAATGTAGCATAAAGACGGTAAGTAGTGTAGCCTGTAAGGTCAGCTGTTCCGACCATACCTGTATGAGTCTCATAGACTTCAACCTCAGACCCAACAATTTGGGCTTTCGCTGAAACTACGCATACAATGGCAGTGAGAATTAGTAGTAATTTTTTCATAAATCGATTATTAGAAGTATAGTACAATCAGATTGCGGGTCAAATATAGAGTCTTCAATAAGGTTAACCACATTTCGAACACTTAATTTTTCCACTATCTAGGATGGGTAAACTTTTTTAAAAAAATAAAAACGCCCCTATCCTTACGATAGAGGCGTTTCAAAGTTTCGGATCTTATCCGTTTATTTCTTTACAATCGTTCTAGTTGCTACAGAAGTCTCTGATAACAAGCTGATTGAGTAAACACCTTGAGAAAGGCCAGATAGGTCAATTTGCGTGGTGTTTCCTGCTTGCATCATGATCATTTCGTTGCGAACAAGTGCTCCGTGAGCGTTGATAATTTGAAAATTTGTTGCTCCATTGAAGTCAGATGACACTACATTTAGGACATTTCCTACAGGGTTTGGATATGCTGAAAAACTCAAATTTTCCAATTCTCCTACATTTACGTCGCAAGCCACACAAGAATTGAAACAAACTACATCAAGTTCTTCAGCCATTCCCGAACGAACATGAGTTCTGTTGAATCCACCAACCCCGTTGGCAACTCCACAACCGTTTGCTTCGAAGTCATACATTTCTTCAACTGTTGCATCTACAGTACCACCTGGGTATGGATCTCCGTTGGTGAACTTGTACTGAATGTCTGCCGAACCAGAAACGTTCAATATTGCAGAGTAGATTCCATCTAGGTCATCATCACTCATCAACGTAGCTCCTGCTTGCCACTGCGGATCTGTAAATCCTGCAAGCAACCAAACACCTTCAGCTGAAACCATTTCTCCGTTCATATCTACGTGGAAAGTAATGTCTGCTGGATCTGGGTCATTCACACACTCAGCTCCACATTGGTTGTAGCAGTAAGTAACTGTCATAGGCATTTCAGCAACTACCTCGAGCGTTCTGTTTCCATCCGTATTGCAATCAGCAGGCACTGATTCGTTGTCGTTATCATCACCTTCCCAATCGTTTCCGTTTAGGAACTTATAAGCATATGTTCCAGGAGCAATCATAAGAGTTACTTCATAGATACCATCTTCATCAGCGTCTAACATTTCTGTGTCGCCAGCAGCCCATCCTTGGAAAGAACCAGCAACGTGAACACCATTTGGAGAAACAGTCTGTAAAGACATGTCTACTTGAAGCGTTACTTCAGTTGGTGCAACACAAGAACCACACTGGTTGAAGCAAAATGCATCTGTTACCGCGTTTAGACCAACCATTTCAATGATGCGGTTTCCACCACCATCTCCACAATCTCCTTGGATGTCTTCGTTCGGGAATACCCAATCGTTTCCGTTTACGTACTTGTAAATAAGGTTCCCCATATCTTCTTCAAGCATAGACGGGTCGAATGATACGGCTACAGAGTAAATCATGTCGCCATCTTCGTCAGAAAGCATTGTAGCTCCTGGATCCCATCCTTGGAAGTTTCCTGCTACGTGAACTCCCTGAGGTGCAACAGCATCTTCAGCAGACATATCAACCTGGAACAATACGGTGTTAATCCCGCAAGCTGCACAGCTAGCAAAACATACTGCGTAGGTCATATCTTCTGATACAGTAACCTTACGGTTTGTGTTTCCTGTTAGGTCTGCTCTACAGGCATCAGGAACTGTTTCTTCGAATGGCCAATCATTGCCATTGATGAATTTGAATTCATAATCTCCAGCTTCCACAGAGACTACTGCTTCATAAACCCCATCTTCATCTGGGTCTGTCATTGGAGTGCCTGCTACATCCCATCCTTGAAAGGATCCTGCAACGTGAACACCATCAGCAGATATCATTTCATTGTTCATATTTACAGATAGCGTCAAATTAAACTGAGCTATAGCTGCCCCACTGAGAGCGCACGCCATAAGTAAAGTGTAAAGTTTCTTCATGTCGGTTTATTTTATTTTTCTATACAATGTGTACTTTAGACACTTTGTAAATGTAGCTAATTTTTGAAATTGGTAACAACCTCATGATATTCAATTAATGAAAAGCCGAATCTTAAAAACCTTTTTCTCCATTGTATTCCTTAGTATTCAATGGCTTGCGTTTTCTCAAAGCCCAATTGAAAAAATTGAGCCCCCCTATTGGTGGAGCGGCATGGAGAGTGATCAAGTAGAGCTTCTAGTCTATGGCCCTAATATAACGGAATGGACACCTTCGCTTAGCGATGAGCACGTGAATTTAGTGGGCGTTAAAAAAACCAAAAACGCGAACTATTTATTCTTAACTCTTGAAATTGACCCTAGTAGTCCTAAGAAAGATATCTCTTTGAATTTCAAGCGAAAAAGAAAAAAAGTCGCGCAGAAATATTCTATCGTCCCTAAATCAGAAATGAAAGAAGGACAAGCTGGACTCAATTCTACGGACTTTATCTACCTCGTTTTTCCAGACCGTTTCGCCAATAGCGCTCCCGAAAATGACAGCAATGCACTGATGCAAGACCGCGTTATTGCGAGAGACTCTCTGTTTTACCGACATGGCGGAGATCTGCAAGGTGTTTCGGACCACTTAGACTACATTGAAGAGTTAGGGGTTACTGCCTTGTGGTTGAATCCTGTATGGGAAAACGACCAACCCAAAGAGTCGTACCATGGCTATGCTCCTACTGACTTGTACCGTGTTGATAGAAGATTTGGTTCGAATGAAGCTTACGAAACCTTAGTTGACCAATGTCATGCACGTGGAATTAAAGTCATTAAAGACATTGTTTACAACCATTGGGGCGACCAACATTGGATTTACCAAGACCTCCCCGATTCCAGTTGGGTTAATTTCTGGCCTGAATTCACGCGCACCACCTACAAGGCCCCCACGCTGATGGACCCCTATGCAAGCGAAGAGGATAAACGAAAAATGACAGATGGATGGTTTGACCATCACATGCCCGACTTGAATCAACGCAATGACGAATTAGCGAATTACTTGATCCAACATAGTATTTGGTGGATTGGACACTTTGGTGTTGACGCTTTCAGAATTGACACGTATGCCTATCCAGACCAGGCGTTTATGGCCAAGTTGGGCGAACGCATTTTAGAAGAGTACCCTACTTTTTTCATGTTCGGCGAAACCTGGGTGCACGGCACACCGATTCAAGCTTGGTTCACAGATAAAAACGGGGCGAAAAAACCTTTTGAGTCTCATCTACAGTCAGTTACCGACTTTCAGCTTCACTACGCATTGAACTCAGCGTTGAATGAGAATTTCGGCTGGACTGAAGGCGCTTCGCGTTTGTATTACACCCTGGCTAAGGACATTCTATATGAAGATGCTTCGCGAAATGTGACGTTTCTGGATAACCATGATTTAAGTCGTATTTATTCTGTCGTTGGCGAGGATGTGGAGAAACTGAAGTCTGCGTTTGCCTTCATGATGACTACGCGTGGGATTCCATCGTTGTACTATGGAACTGAAATTGGGTTGAAGAACTTCTCCAACCCCGATGGATTGGTTCGACAGGATTTCCCTGGGGGGTGGCCTACCGATTCACTGAATAAATTCACACCAGAGGGACGAAATATGGACGAAAACGAACTTTTCGACTTCTTCAGCCATCTAGGTACTTACCGGAAGAACAACCCTTCTATTTTCAGTGGATCGCTTACCCAATATGTTCCAAAAGAGGGCGTCTACATGTACAAGCGAACAGGAGAAGACAAAACTATTTTGGTTGTCATGAATTTGAATGGGACTGAAAAGGCACTGGACAAGCAATTCTCTTTTTTCGAAAAGGAAGGTTCATTCAAGGTTGTTGCAACTGAAGACATTGGTGTTGACTTGAAGGGAGAAGTAATAATCGCGCCATATCAGACCATTATTATTGAGCGGAATCACTAGCTCAAGAAACGAGCTTCTCCTTCCAACTAACTGGAACAAGCGTCTTTTGTTTTTTGTGGTAGTCAAAACAGACCAGAACTGATTTCCCTTTGGTGCATACACTTGTATCAGTTGATCCAGCTGGCGTCCGTGTCACTTCGTATTCAATAACTAAGCTGCTGTTCCCCACCTTAGAACACCACGTTTTGACAGTAACCTGATCAGAAAGTAAAATAGGCTGTATGTAATCAACTTCATTGCGGGCCAACAGTATGCCTGCTTCGTTCCAATCCCATTCTCCACCGATGAGCTCTTTGAAAAAAGCCATTCTTGCTTGTTCGAAATAGCTGAGGTAGACCGCATTGTTTACATGTCCCATCACGTCTATATCGCCAAACCTCACTTCAACCGTATACTCAACCAATAATCTTTCCTTCATGAGGTCAAAGTTCGGGAAAACGCGTTCCATTTCACCTTATCTTTGCCAAAATCATTGTTCGTATATGCTCAAGTCTGCATTCATTACCCTATACCTGCTCTTTCTATTTGTTGGGGCTGTTATTACCGGAAGCATTTTTTTTACCGACCTCCAAAACCTTACTGGGTTTACCGCTTTTCTAACGCATCTATTTTGCGCATTCTGGTTTATCTACATCTACACCATGCCAAAAGGGAACTCCAATTTCGTTTCGTTAATGGTCACCGTGGCGGCAGGAATAACCTTATTAATCTCTTTCGCCTCTTACAAGATTAACGGCACTGGAAGCTTAACGGAAGTATACTTAGCACTCGTAGCGTTCATAGGTTGGTTAATCTACAACCTTGGCTATGCGAAGCAAGCAAAAGACGGCACTGGTCTATCAATAGGAGCTGAATTACCTGATGGCAGCTTCACTACGCGCACAGATGAAACGATTCGCCTTTCTTCTATAAAAACGAAAAAACTACTGGTCTTCCACCGTGGAAACTGGTGCCCGTTTTGTGTGGAACAACAAAAGGATTTGAACGCGCACTTGGACAAGTTTACGAGTAATAACACTGCGGTGGTCTTCATTTCTTCACAGCCGCCTAAGTCAGCGTTTGTTGCAGAAGGCATCTATGACCTTCAGGATAAAGACGTTTCTTATGGAGAATCCATTAATATATCGGCGG
>JAQWQB010000134.1 GCA_029245065.1 Flavobacteriales bacterium
AGATCTGACCAGTCACTGACAGGGCTAAGAAGAATAAGACAACTTTGATACTTTGCACGAGGCTTAATTTATAGTACTAAGGTAGTTAACGAATTGATTCGGTCAATAGTATTTATCGAAGCATCAATCTCCACAACAGCGAACCAATAATGGAATAGAGGATGGCAGCCAGTAGCAAAGCGATGAGCGACAGTGTTAATTGAACGTACCATTTGGAAAAAAGTTCAATACGGTCCATAGCTAACGTCATGGCTTCTTCTCTCTCCATGTGCTGCAGCGTGATGTTTGTCTCTTGCAGCACCTTGTAGTTTTCTTCGCTGTAATCTTGCTCAATTTGATCTACACGTGCTTGCTGAAGTGCTATAATACTCTCCCTGGCAATTCCGTAATTGAACACACCAAGACATACAATGGCCAACAATACATACTTCGATGTGGCGCGCAGAACGGCCTTGAGGTCATCCAGGTAATGAGAACTTCCTGCCGGTGTTCCTTTTACCTTCTTATTAATGGTGAAGATGGCAATCACGAGAATTAGCAACATGTTTAACATGACGCCAACCACCGTATTGATCTCCATAGAAACAAAATTGTGGAGCACCGTCTTGGTCAATAACCACAGTGCTCCACAAATTAATATAAGTGTATTTTCTTTCATCTAGAAAGGACTTAGCCGTTCATTGAAATCAAGAATTCTTCGTTAGATCTAGTGTTGGTAATACGGTCTTTGATGAATTCCATCGCTTCAACTGGGTTCATGTCAGCAAGGTGCTTTCTAAGAATCCAGATACGCTGAAGCATTTCTTTATCATGCAATAGGTCATCTCGACGTGTTCCTGAAGACGTGATGTCAATAGCAGGGTAGATACGCTTGTTCGAAATTCTTCGATCCAATTGAATCTCCATGTTACCCGTTCCTTTGAATTCCTCAAAGATCACTTCGTCCATCTTAGATCCTGTTTCTGTCAACGCAGTAGAAATGATAGAAAGTGACCCACCGTTTTCAATGTTACGTGCAGCTCCAAAGAAACGCTTTGGCTTGTGCAGTGCATTGGCATCAACTCCACCGGTAAGTACTTTACCAGAGGCAGGTGAAACTGTGTTGTAGGCTCTTGCCAAACGTGTGATCGAATCAAGTAGGATACAAACATCATGTCCGCACTCTACCATTCGCTTTGCTTTCTCAAGCACCAAGTTGGCAATCTTCACGTGACGCTCTGCTGGCTCATCGAAGGTAGAAGCAATTACTTCTGCTTTCACTGAACGCTTCATGTCAGTTACTTCTTCTGGACGTTCATCAATCAACAAGATGATCAAGTAAACTTCTGGGTGGTTGCTCGCAATGGCGTTGGCAACATCTTTCAATAACGTTGTCTTACCCGTCTTAGGCTGCGATACGATCATTCCACGCTGTCCTTTACCAATCGGTGCGAACAAATCCATGATGCGAACAGAAATGTTTGAATTTCTGCCATCAGCCAATTTGAAACGCTCGTCTGGGAAAAGAGGAGTGAGGAACTTGAAAGGAACACGGTCACGCACGAATGCGGGATCACGTCCGTTGATCTTGTCAACCTTAATAAGTGGGAAGTACTTTTCGCCGGCTCTTGGCGGACGAACAGAACCTAAAACAGTGTCACCCGTTTGAAGCCCGAATAATTTGATTTGTGACTGAGAAACGTAAACGTCATCAGGTGAATTCAAGTAATTGAAGTCTGAAGAACGCATGAAGCCGTAGCCATCTTGCATAATTTCAAGTACTCCTTCAGCAATAACAAGTCCGTCAAAATTGTAGCCATGTTCATCAGGCTTACCAACGCGCTTGCCATTCCCATTCCCGTTTCCGTTGTTACGGTCATTACGATCGTTACGGTCATTGCGGTCATTGCGGTTATTGCGATCGTTGCGGTTGTTACGGTCATTTCTGTCGTTGCGTTCTGGACGCGGACGCGGATTCGGACGATCTGGTCGCTCTCTTCCTTCTACTTTAGTTTCCGTTTTCCCTTCTGATTTTGAATCTCCTTTAGCAGCAGCTTTGTCACCTTTTGAATCGTTGCGATCTGGACGTGGCTTGCGCTCTGGACGAGGGCGAGGGTTTGGACGCTTGCGTTCTGTACCTTCTGATTTCGCAGCATCACCTTCTTTGGCGTCTGCGCTTGCAGTTTCTTTCTTTGCAGCTGGTTTACGCGCTGGACGTGGTCTCGGGCGTGGTTTGCTTCCTGTAGATTCTTCTTTAGAATCAGAAGCAGCTGTTGGTGTTGATGAATCCGTTCCTTTAGATTTGGAAGGGTTGATCGCTTGCTCGTCTAGGATAATGTAGATGAGATCTTGCTTCTTTAGTTTGTCAACTTTTTTGACATCTAAGCCTTTGGCGATGTCTCTTAACTCAGCGACCTTCTTGCCGTTAAGTTCTATAATATCATACATACATGAGATGTTATTCTTGTGGTCATCTGTTACTCCGATAGGAGGGATGAATTCTCTCGAAAAAGAGGTTTGATAGTTTGATTATGTCGGATCCGACAAGGCAATATTACGGAATTTTGACGTATTGCAGTTATTTTGAAACGGTTTTTATAAGAAGGAGATGTGAATAAGTTGACATCCTAACCATTATCTTTGCCTAAAATTTCGAAATGATTCAACGCGTACAATCCATCTATCTTTTTCTAGCCGCTGTGTGCATTTTGCTGGTGTTTGCCTTTGATATTGCCATTTTTACAGATGCAGCAGGCATCGAATCCAACTTGAGTTTATACAAGTTGCTAAAGGCCAACGGTGAAATAGGGGACGTAACATTTGGAATGGCACCGGTCATAGCGCTATCCGTAACGGCAGCCCTGTTCCTAGATACCATTTTCATGTTCAAAAATAGGTCGCTACAAATCAAACTAGTACGTGTATGTTATGGTTTGATTATGGTTTGCGTAGGTCTTCTTTGGTACTTTGTAGATCAAAACTACTGGGAACTTGAAATTCCTGAAATTGAGTTTACGTATTGGATCAGCTTCTTCTTACCATTCGCAGCTTTTGCTTTTGCTATGTTGGCGAATAGAGGCATTCTAGCCGATGAGAAGTTGGTGAAATCATTGGATCGTTTAAGATAAAACACATGCGTTCTTCACTTTACATATTCACAACCTGTTTATTTCTTGGGACTTTCTGCGCATGTGGAGACCCTGATCTCACGGCATTGAATACGAAGATGGATGAAGCGCACACGGTACTGGTGACAGAGGAACATTGGGTTATTGAGCACTTTTTCGATCACCAAGAATTTCACAATGGCTTGATCATGGAAGTCATTGATAGAACGCAACAACCTTATCCTGTTTTAACAGAGTTACTGGCTGAAATGCGCGCTGAAATGGTGCTCATGCAACAAGAACGTGCCGTTTTCTACAACAAGAACGCAGAAGTAAGAGACTCTCTTATGAAAGCGTTGAATAGTTCGAGTGCCGTTCCCCAAACAGCATACGATCAACTAAATGCACGTTTAGAAGAAGGTGTAAGGGTAGCACAAACATATGATGCCCAGTTCAAGTCCCTTGAAGAAACGTATGATTCACTCTGCACAGTGCACAACATCACTTTTATCAGTCATGCTGATTACGCAGATAGCCTGCTGGTTCGAATCATGCAATGGGAAGACTCGTTGGAGGCACAAGGCTCTTCGGTAGCGAAGTCCATGCAAAAGCTGAACGCCCAGGGATGGGAAAGAAGAAGCGATACGTATTTGAAGAAGTACAAACCAATTTCAGAGATGCAATCGTTGCACAAGAAGTTGGAACAAGCCATTACGGGGGCGAACAATGCACACAACAGGTATGATTCATCTCGACCAACAGACGGGTATTACACAGGGCCTTATGTGGTGGAAAGACATGATGTTGATGCAACCGAAGAAATCTTCCCGGGTCTTGATTCATTGATGACCGAATTCAGGTCTTATCAACTCTTGTTCGATTCCTCATTGAACTGAGAACGCAAGCCCAATTCAATGGCTTCCATATCCTTGATTTCTCCTTGATCCAACGTAAAACGTACGATCGTCCTCATTTTGTGAAACCCTTTTAACCCGGCAGCTCCAGGGTTGATATGCAAGCAATTGAACCGCTGGTCGCGCATGATTTTCAAAATGTGCGAATGGCCGCAAATCATGATATCTGGTTTTCGCAACCGAACCAAGTCTGGAATTCCCTTGGAGTACCTTCCCGGTCTTCCGGCAATGTGCGTCATCCAAATGGTGAAACCTTCAAGCTTGAAATACTGTTCAAGAGGATGAATTCGACGTAGTTCATGACCATCAATGTTCCCGTACACCGCAACCAATGGCTTAAAAGCTTCCAAGGTATCAGAAACCTCCACGGTGCCAATATCCCCGGCATGCCAAATTTGATCTACATCTTTAAAGTAGTGAAGAATGCGTTCATCAATGTGTCCGTGGGTGTCAGAAATGAGTCCAATCCGTGTCATTTGGCGAAGGTAACACCTATGGCAAGATATTTGCCTTTTGATAGAATGGGTTTTGTTACCTTGCCCTCAAACTTTTTTACAATGCGTACCATCCTTTCGTTTTTTCTTTTTTTCCTGCTACTTCTGAGCACTCATGTGAGTTTCGCTCAACCGGGTCAGCGCTTTTCAACTGACAATAAAAAGGCGATTTCCCTTTTTCAAGATGCCGTAAAGAACTACGAATTAGGACTCAAAGAAGAGGCCGCTCAATACTTAGAAAAGGCATTGGATAAAGAGCCCCAGTTTGCGGAAGCTTATTTGCTTCGTGCTCAGTTGAAAGCAGACAAAGAGCTGTATCGCGAGAGTATTGAAGATCTTCAGCGTGGTGCTGCTATTGGAGGCAGGGATTATGCTGATGCCGTTTATTTTGCAGGAGAATTACAGATGCGCTTAGGAGAATACATGGAAGCTCAGAAGTCATTTGAGCGTTTCCTTGGTGCGAAATATAACGATGAACAGTTGAATAGAAAAGGGCAGTTGATGCTGGAGTCATGCACCTTCGCCCAATGGGCCATGAATAACCCAGTAGATTTTAACCCAATCAACTTAGGTCCGAATATTAACACCAAATTTTCTGAATACTACCCGTGCATCACAGCAGATGGAAGTACTTTCTTGTACACAAGAAGAGTTGCTGACGGACGCGTAAAAGGAGGAGAGCAAGAGGATTTCTTTGTTGCTGTTAGGGGCGAAGAGGGGTGGAATGAATCTGTGCCGCTTAGCGCAGTAAATACCGTTTTTAACGAAGGGGCGCCCACCTTGTCTGCAGACGGACAACTGCTCATCTACACAGCATGCGAAGCGCAAGGAGGCAACTGGGGGCCATATGATGGACTTGGCAGCTGTGATTTGTTTGTGAGCCGTAAAATTGGAGAAGAATGGGGCAAAGGAATGAACATCAAAGGAGTGAACTCGTATGTATGGGATTCACAGCCTTCGTTTTCTGCAGACGGGAGAACGCTTTATTTCGTGCGTGGAAAGACCGGATATGACGGAGTGAAGGGACAAGACATTTATTACGCTTCTATCCAGTCAGATGGTACTTGGACGAAGCCAGCCAAAGTTCCAGGTGATATCAATACAGAGTTTGAAGAAGAGAGTGTTATGATTCACCCAGACGGAGAAACCATGTACTTCAGTTCCAATGGCCACCCAGGAATGGGCGGATTGGACATCTTCGTTTCCAAAAAACGTTCTGACGGAAGCTGGGGCAAGCCAACCAATCTGGGTTACCCAATCAATACCGGAGGAAACGACAACTCTTTACTGGTAGAAGCCAACGGAAAAGTAGCGTTTTTCGCCTCAGACCGCGAAGGGGGAATGGGCGGATTGGATTTGTATCAGTTTGAACTTCCAATGGAGGTACGCCCGAAGCCGGTTAGTTATGTTAGTGGGAAAGTGTTTGATGGCTATACCTATGCGCCTTTATCGTCCAAATTGGAGTTGATTGATTTGGCTACTGGAGAACTGGTGGTAGAGTCTTACAGCGATGAAGTAAACGGCGCTTTTTTGGTGTGTTTACCACCAGACAGAGATTACGCCTTGAATGTATCTAGACCTGGTTACTTGTTCTATAGCATGAATTTTTCGCTCAAGAACATACAAGCAACAGACCTAGTAGAATTAGAAGCGCCTTTGAAGAAACTTCGTCCGGGTAACAAGGTGGTCTTAAACAACGTCTTCTTTGATACAGATAGCTACGCACTTCGCCCAGAGTCTAAAATTGAGCTCAACAAGCTCGTAAAACAGCTTCAAGTCAACAGCAACATTCGTGTTGAAATTGGCGGACATACAGATAACGTAGGCGGGAAGGACGAAAACAAAACGCTTTCTGAACGCAGGGCGCAAGCAGTAGTGGATTACATTGTTTCGGTAGGTATTCCAGCAGATCGGTTGGTTGCAAAAGGCTATGGCGAAGACGAGCCGGTGATGTCCAATGAGACCGAGGCAGGAAAAGCGAAGAATAGACGAACTGAGATGAAGATTGTTGAGTAAGTTGGGGGAACCTCAGTAGTAAGAAATCTATAGTACGCTCAATAGTTATCCTTGTCTCCAAGAGCGGGATAATTGCCACTAGCTTCATTAGACGTTAATGAAATCAAGTATGGCGAAGACGTTTACAAAATAAAGCTTGACGTTGGTGAATTTCAGCTAAACAAATCCTCTTCAATCATAGGAACCTGTTGATAGAATCATGATCTTTATATCGGGGAGGAGGTGGTGGCCCCCGAGACAAGCCGTATCCGGTTCACCAGAAGTCTCTCAACATCAAAATCATCTTCTCATTCCTTCCTCCAAACCAAACAACTCATCCCTGTTCCAATTTACTTCTTTCTTAACCTATTGTCAAGCGCGGCCAAAAGAACTAGCTAGACCAGCGAATAAAAGCTATTGCTTGTACACTCATTTCTTGACCTTCACATCTTCTTATAGGCTGGTTTTATACCAAGAAACCCAAAAAGGCTAAAAGGGCCATTTTCCTGAAACGCCAGCCAGAGAGCACGTAGACGACTGCGAAAGTCATTTTACTCGTTCGTCACGTCGTAAATACGACTCGTTAAATGCTAAAACAGACTTGAAAATGAGAAATGACGACTGAAATTTGGCCAAGCACCACATCAATTCCTTGAAAGATGATACGTACAGAAGTGATTAGTACTGTTCGGCTTTTAACATGACAGTGAAAACTGTCAACTTCATCTGGAGAAAGACCCGGGTAAAGCGATTTTGAAGAACAAATAACGCGATGTCAAGATGCTCTAAACAACGTAAAGCAAAATGGATGAATCTATACTATCGTTTAGATTGCCTTAAAAACGTTTGCCAACCCGAATACCGCCATAATATGTGCTCTCATTCGCCATGGGGTTGAAGTAACGACCACCGAACGCATTCAAGTTGAAGAAAGAGGTGTATTGGGTGTTGGTCACATTTTGAATCCCTCCAAATGCTTCCAAAATCCAATTGGTTTGCTTGAAGGAAGAGAGGTTCCAAGAAGCTTTAACGTTCACAAGGTTATACGCAGCAGCGAAAACAGCATTGCCATCATCAAGCGGTGTTCTGTCGTACCAATTGTGTGTCCCTGTCACTTCGAAACCGAAGGGGAATACAACCGTTAGTTGGCTAGAAGCGGAAGCCAGTGGCACACCTGCAACGTAGTTGTTTTCTTGGTCTACAAACTCAGCATTTTTAAGACGGTAGTTCTGCAATGTCCCCGAAAGCCGAATATCGATTCGTTTGATGAAACGATCGTTTTCAAACGTAAAAAGCTTTGATACTGCTCCTTCAATACCTTGGTAATCCAACGCTTGTCGATTCCCGAAGAAGACAGCATCTGTGGAGTCTTCATACTGAAAAATGGCATTGTCAATCGACATTTGGTACACATTCAATTCGGCATTCAGGTTTGCAATGGCTTTCGAGTGATATCTAATGCCAACTTCAAGATTTTGTGCTGTTTCCGCTTCAAGTTCGGTAGAAAGAACTCCATTTTGTGGCTCCAGTAGCTCAAAAACAGATGGGGGACTGTATCCAATACTAGCGGCGCCAAACACGCTCAGTTCTCTTGTCAATAAATAAGTAGCACCTAGGTAGGGTAGGAAGGAATTAAAATTTCGATCAACTGTGGAAGTGCCTTCACCAATAGCCTCGCCTAAAACGTTCGTAGAATTGATGTTTTTCACGCTGTAGCCAATCCCGCCTTCAAGCACTAATCTAGAAAGCCTGAATTTATTTCCGCGTTTCGCGATGACTCCCACGTTAGCAACCAACTCCGAACTAGTGGTTTCATTCGCATAACGCAGCAACCCAGCCTGAGCATCTAGCATATCAAACTCGTCTAGCTGATTGTCTTCAAAGGTGAATTCAAGAACTTGTTGCAGCGCTATGTTCCAACCGCTATTCAGGTTCTTTGTGTAGGAGAATACATTTCTACCACCAACGCCTTGTGCAGTTTCATCTTTGTAGCCATTGAAGAATGCACTAGTTCCATAAGGGTTGAGCTTCGTGGTGGTGTTAACGTACAGCGAAGTTTCATTTTTAATTCGTCGCGAGGTAAACTTCTGTGAAATTCCAATGCGCTGACGGTTGCGTTCTACGCGTGTATTGTTTTCGATGGCATATTCCGAAGCTGCTCTAGGATCAAGCATGATTTGCGAAATGCTCACACCACCAGGCAACGCCCATTCTCCTCGGTAATCAGTAGCCCATAGGCTGTATTGCAGGCGAGGAGTAGCATTGAATCCTAAGCGAAATGAAAGCTGTTCACGGTTGTTGTACTCTTGTCTGCGAAAGCCATCAGTATGCTGATTCAAATAAGAGACGCGCACACTGATTTTATCATTTCTGAAACTAGCAGAAGAAGCAGATTTATAGAATCCCAATGACCCAATGCTGAATTTGCTCTCAATGGTGGTTCCTAAGATGGGCTGTTTTGAAAACGCCTGCATCACTCCACCATTCCCGGCACCGAATGAGTTGCCATTTGGGCCCTTGATAATTTGAATGCTCCCTAGATCGTAGTCATCAATGAGTTCCAATGCGGCTTGTCCGTCTGGACTCGTAATGGGCATTCCATCTAGATAGATCTTAATGTTTCGAACCGCGAAGGGACTACGAATGAAACTCCCACGGATGTTTATCCTCCGAGAGCCGCCAAACCCACGAGACTCCATCTTTACTCCTGCAACCGTATTCAGCGCATCTTGCAACGAACTGTTGTCGGTCGCATTTAAGTGATTTGTACTCAGCACGCTGATGGAAGACGTAGACTCTGCCCACTTCGTCTTGCCATAGGAAGCGTAGACGTTGGCTCCTGAAATGGTGAACGTTTGTCGTTTAATCGGATAAACTCCTTTGTCATTTGGCACAAGTCCTTCCGCATTTGCCTGAAAAGAAGCAACGGAAAAGGTCAATGGCTTTTCAGGGAGCGACAAGTAAAACTCACCAAGGGGATCCGAAACGGTGGTGTAGGTACTGTCTGGAGTTGCCACCGAAATACGCGCGTTGACAATGGGTACTCCATCATCCTCAGAGATTAAGGTTCCAGAAAAGACGTAAGAAGAATCGCCCTCTGATTGAGCTGATCCAGTGATCACATTCAAGCAGAGGGCGAGTAGAAATAAGGTTGAACGCATGCTGTTAGCGAATCACAAAAGTTTTGGTAATCGTACCAAGTTCGGTTGTAGAAGTAACATAGTAAGTTCCTTTCGCCCAAGACGAAACGTTTACGCGTACTTTATTGTCCTCAATAATGAAGCGGCCCATTTGCTTTCCGTCAAAACCAATCACGTAAAAGTTTGTTCCAATGAATGAATCGCTAAACTCCATTTGAAGGGTTTCGCCAACCGGGTTAGGATAGATGGCCATTTCCTGCAATGGAAGGTTCTCATTTTCGTTAACTGAAACAAAGTCTTCATTTTTGAATTCCTTGATGATGTTTGGACCTGATCCAGGATAGCTGCTTCCGTTCAATGCCACATATACAGAACCTGTGTAAGGGTTGATGCACACATCACGCACACGCTGGTTGAATTCACTGAAGTACTGATCTTCACTTTCAATAGCAGATCCGTCGTCGCTCATATGGAGGATAGAAAGACGCTCGTATTGCGCACCTAATCCACCAAGAACAGCCATCAAAACAGAGTTCTGCCATTCAGGAATAGCAGGGTGGTTGTAGTATTCAATTCCGTTCACTGCCGGACAAGGAGACCAGGTATCCAATGGTTCTCTTACGTTGAACTCTGCACAGAAATCGCTTTCGTTCGCTTGGTCACAAAAACCTTCAACATCTGGCCAACCGTAGTTTCTTCCTGCTTCAATGATGTTAAATTCATCGTGCGAATTTTGTCCGTGCTCAGAGCTATAAATCAATCCGTTTGGCCCAACACATAGTCCTTGCGCGTTACGGTGACCCCATGAGTAAACCAACGATGTTGGATCAGGGTTATCAGCAGGAACAGTTCCGTCGAGATTCAAACGCAACATCTTTCCATTCAATGCAGTTTCGTTTTGAGAAGAAGTTCCGCCATCGCCTTTATCTCCAGTAGACATCAGCAAGGTGTTGTCTGGAAGAATCAACAGACGTGATCCGTTGTGAATTCCTGCTCCGGGGATGTTGTTCAAGATGTACTCTTCATTTACCAAGTCTGTACCATTCCATTCAAATGTAGAAAGACGTTCACGCACTTGATTTCCTTGGAAGTAGTTGTACACAACAAATACAAGTGGAGTAGTGTCCCACTCCGGGTGCATCGCCATTCCTAACATCCCTGGCTCACCACCACCGTTGTATGGGATGGTTGAAGTCATGTTTAAGACTTCAGTGAAGTTTCCAGTTTCTGGATCTACACGTAGTACTTTTCCGCGTCGTTCAGTTACCCAAATGTGGTCATCTGGTCCCCAGAGGATTTCCCACGGGACTTGAACTCCCGTTACAAGGTCATATTCAGTAAGTGTTGTAGCGCCCACTTCCCAGGTAGGTTGTGCCACTGCCGAACCAATGGTTGCAGCAAGTAAAATGGTTAATAACGTTCTCACAGGTACATTTTTTTTCGAAGATACGATGAACTTACTGGAATGTAAACAGACGAATCCTCTTTTATTGGACGGCAATCGATCTACTCCTTCTTTGTGTAGTTAGGAGGCGTGTATGTCCATCTCCAAACCAAGGGTGATGATGTGTCAAGAACACAAGTAAAAGAGGACCTTGAAAGGAAATCGACATGTCGCATGTACCTGGTGGAAAGATGGATTCGACCTTTCTTTAATTCGTTGGGAGCTAGTACTTTCGGGGTGTTGATGGTACAATTTCCTTTGGAAGACTTAACTGTCCTGAAGCGCAACGTGTCTGAGTGCAAGTTTTGAATGGTGAAGTCCATTAGTAACTGGTTACTTTCAGGAGCTTTGTCTTGTGAAAATTGGAATGCCTTGGTCGTAGAATCGAACGTTAAAAAGGGAGTGAGGGAGGTAACGCGCACATGGTATGCATCAGATTCAAATTCAACAAACGACGCGTGTTGATTTGGATTTACCAAGAAGGCGAGTGCGAAGAAAGTTGCCAGCGTAAGTTTCATTTCACCAAGATGAAATGAAAATCATAGAAGGCACTGTGTTTTAACGTTAGCTTAAGATTTACTTCCGCTGGCCCATGACTTTCGCAAGCTGGTTGAACTGCGGAACCTCTTCCTTGGAAGCCATTTTTTCATCTACCATCAGTAGGTCTTCAATTTCTTGAATGATGGGACCATGGCCTAGATTCAATTGAAAAATCAAGTTGGATGAGTCGCTTTTCAGTTGATAGTGTGTCCATTTCTTCGTCAAGGAAGAAAACAGCTCAGGTGTGAGTGGCATTTCTTCTACCTCAGTCATGCCGAACCAACGCGGACGGATGAAACGAAGGGTGTTGTTGTCCAACGCCATGTAAACGAGTTGACGTTGCTTCCATTTTCGGAACGTCGTTTTCAACGCTACTTGAACCACCATGCGCGGTCCTTCCAATTGATCATTCACACGTGATGGCAAATGACTTGGGAGCAAATCGACTTTTTTGAAACCAAGTGCTACGCCTATTGGCTTTAGGTAGAGGTAACTAAAAAAGGCCATGAGACGTTTTGCTTTTCGGTACAAAAAGAAACTAATAATGAAAATGATCGCGCTCATGAATAAGGCACCTTCTGGCCAAGCAAGGTACAAGAGCACCATTCCAACAGACAACCCTTGTTTCGCCACTTCGAAAATGGCATCAAGGGTAGGAATTGGAGACAAGAAGATTAGGATTCCAAAAAACGACCTGACCGTCATAACAATGATCAGGTAAGGGATGGCAACGGCAAGC
Organism: Flavobacteriales bacterium; assembly: GCA_029245065.1. Taxonomy (GTDB): domain Bacteria; phylum Bacteroidota; class Bacteroidia; order Flavobacteriales_D; family Sanyastnellaceae; genus JAQWQB01. Next base: position 12,353 of record JAQWQB010000134.1, read on the forward strand.
GTAATGTACAGATACGGAGAGGTGCCGAAATCCATGAAACCAAGTGTAACTGCTTCTGTGGCAGTTGGTTCTAACGCTTGAGTGAAGTAGGGTGAAATGAGTACAATTAGACCAACAACTGCTCCAGCTCTGTCATTCAACCAATCAATGGCTTGACCAATTACAGCAGTAGACTTCAATAGTTTTGGTAGGAGTGGGGCGAAGGTCAGAATCCCTGAAATTACAACCGTAATCCAATTTCCAAGAACTGGATTTTCCGCAATGAATTCGTTTCCGAGGCCCAGTACTGAAACCAATGAGGTCACAAACAGCGCAGCAAAAGGGGCTATGGCTATGCCGCCCAATAAACCAAGACTTTGGATCAGGTTGCTATTTTCTTCAATGGCTAAGTTCGGATCTTCTTGTGCTATTGCAAGGAGCGGCAGCATGAATAGAAATCCAACGATCCATGGCTTGATAAACGTTTTGGTCTTTAATAACATAGATCAGAAGAAAACGATTTTTAGCAACAGTTCCTTAAGAATTAGGAGTAACGGCAGATTCAAGGATTTGAAAGGAGCGGATGGACTGTTCAAAGTGCGGGAAATTCACCATGCGCTTGCTTTTCAGTGTCCATGAACTAATCATGTAAATGTTGGTTGGGCCGTGAACGACGGTTACCAAGTAAGCGATGTCTTCTGGAACTCCTTGAATAGCGCCTTGGATGTCAAAGAGACGTGCGTCGTACCCATCGATCTTAATTTCTTTCACCTCTGACACCTCGCTAGTGGTCATTTCCATGGTGATGGTTTCTATTTGAAAATCGGTGTAATGATCTACAAATAGCTTCGTAGTATCTGCCAACGATTCCATAACGAAGAGGGGCTCAATTTCTTCAATGTTTTCCTCAATCATCACCAAGTAGCACTCCGAAAACATGTTCATGAATTGGAACGATGTTTCATCACCTAACTCGTCTGTGGGATCCATAAAATTTGGAACCATGATTGAATACGATGGAAAAGACTCTAGTCGGAAATCCGTTTCTAGATCAAGTGGCCCATTGCCACCAGGATTCAAACCACAACCACCAAGAATGGCAGCGAAAAGAACAAGAATTAGTGGAGTGTATTTCATTTTGATAGTTTTCTTAGCGGAGCAAATGTAACGCAATTTTCAGCTCCACATAACTTAACTTTATACTAAGCATCCTGCAAACTATTGAACTAATTAGCCTAGCTGTAATACCCACGAGCCTAGCTCGTGAATCTTAGGAACGCAATCCCACCTCAAAATGAAAAACATACCCGTTAGGGACTTCCTCCCAATGTGTGTATCTTGGCCAGACCTTATAAAAGGCCTGTTTTAGAAACCTAAAGATTTAATTCATGCAAATTTTACGCAAAACGGCAGCAGCTGCTGCTTGTTTGTCGTTGATGTATTCAGCATATGCTCAGGAATCAAGTGAGCCAATTAATGTTGTTCGTCATACACAATGTGTCAACTTTTTTGAAACTCCTGCAATTCGCGATTTGGCTGCTCAGCCACAAGAATTCGGTGAAGAACACAGAGGACAGCCTCGTCGTTCGTACCCTGCGGAAATTGACCAGGAGAACGCCCTGCCTCAAAATGGAGACCCTGCTCGTCAAACAGAGTACGGACAGCGTTCTTCAGCAACTTCATGGGTAAATGTTGCAGGACAAGGTGGTGGTTTTCCGCCAGATCCATCTGGAGCTGCTGGACCGAACCATTACGTTCAGGCGGTGAATACGAAATGGCGTGTGTTCAACTTGCAAGGACAGCCAATTTCTTCTTCGTTCAATTTGAATTCTCTTTGGCCAGGATCTGCAAACGCAGGAGATCCTATCGTGATGTACGATGATCTAGCCGATCGTTGGTTTATTAGTCAGTTCAAAGGCACCGGTGGAGGTACTCCAGGCGTATTGATAGCTGTTTCACAAACGCCGGATCCTGAAGGAGAGTACTACGCATATGAATTCAACTTGAGTTCGTTCCCTGATTACCCGAAGTACTCAGTATGGTCCGATGCGTATTACATGACAGCCAATTCTTTTAACGACAATGCATTGGCATTTGATCGTGAAAAAATGATTGCTGGTGACCCAACGGCATCTATGATTGATATGAACTTCCCGAATGTAGCGAACGGTGGCTTTAGAAGTCCACTTCCTGCTGATTGCGACGGATGGTTGCCACCACTTGGTACACCAAACTACATGGTGGTTCTTCAAGATGATGCTTGGAGTGGTGTAAGTAATGACCACATTAAAATTGTGGAGATGTCTATTGACTGGGAAAACCCTAACAATTCTTCAATCGCTGTAACGCAGCAAATCAATACGGAATCGTTCGATTCAGTATTCACCGGACCTTGGAATGATATTGAGCAACCAAACTCGTCTCAACGATTGGATGCAGTAGCAATGATTTTTTACTACCGTGCTCAGTACCGCCGTTGGGTGGGCTACAATACACTTGTGTTGACGCACGTGGTAGACCTTGGAGGATTGCAAGCCGGAATTCGTTGGTACGAACTTCGCGACAACGATGACGGTATCTGGTACATTTACCAACAAGGAACGTTCGCTCCAGATGATGATGAAAGTCGTTTCATGGCCTCAGCAGCAATGGATGACCAAGGAAACATTGGAATGGGCTACAGCGTTGCTGGACCAAATACAAGTGCAGGACTTCGTTTCACCGGACGTATGGCAGATGATCCACTTGGGATGATGACCTATGAAGAGCAAACGATTATTGATGGAACAGGATCTCAGAGCGGTGGAAACCGTTACGGAGATTATGCCCACATGTCTGTCATTGGAAACCGATTCTGGTTTACTGGTGAATACCTTCAGTCAGGAAACGGGAGAACTCGAATCTTCTCGTTCGACTTGGATGGAAGTACGGACGTCAACGACATCTTTGGCTCAACTATTGATACCAAGGTATATATGAGTGACGCTTCAACACTTACTGTGGATGTGAATGCACTAAGCAATGACGAGGACATCGTTCTTGATCTGTTTGATTACAGAGGAACTTTGATTGAGCACATGGACATCAAACCAGCTCAAGGTTCTTTCAAGCGAACGTTTAACACGTCAAACCTTGCTGCAGGAGTATACCTCGTTCGTTTTGGAAACAAGGATTTCCAAGAAGTGAAGAAGGTGTCTATAAACTAAGAAACAATGAGATTATCACTAGTTACATGCTTTCTCGCTATCATGACCTTAGTGTCATGCGGCAACAAAGAGAAAGTAGCGCAAACAGACATGCAGAAAGCAACTGAAGAAGCACAGCAACTTGAAGACGGATGGGTAAAAGCAACTGTAACGGGGGAGTATGCTTCAGAAGGATGCAACTTCATGCTGCAAATGGACGTTACCGACGCTTCATTGGGCTTGTTGAACCCTGCTTCTCTTGATGAGAAGTATCAGAAAGACGGCATGCGCGTTAAAATCAAGTACCAACGAACTAGAATGCAACAGCCATCTGATTGCACGAAAGGGATATTGGTCATCGTAAACGATATAGAAAAGCTTTAAGCTATTCCATTGATAAGATTCAAAAAGGGCTGCCGAAAAGGTGGCCCTTTTTTCTTGCTACAAAATCCTGAGTGGAGATGAGAAGTGCACGTATTGAGGTGATCTCTATGGGAGGCCATCGAACTAGGGCTGTTAAAACACGGGGCCATCCGGCAACAGGGTTCTGAAACCTCTTCCTTTCGTGAGGTATGTTTGCTTCAACTGCTTATCGCCCAACCGTTCTGCTAATGCTTTCATATAGTTGAAAACAACAAACTGATGCAGCGGATCTAACTGCGTTTGTTGCACTTGCTGGTGCATGGCATTTAATTGTTCAGAAGCGAAAGCTACTAGGTCATTCATTCCACCTTTGAAAAGGTTCTCATTGGTGGTGAAGCTATCTTCTATGAGTTTTAACATGACCACCATTCGGATCTCGGTCACTTGCGGCAGCTTGTCTAGCAGTGTTTGAACGTTATTCAAATCGCCACCCCATTTGGGTTGTACCACATCTGCAGCAAACACATATGCCCAAAAGGCATCAGATTCTTGATTTGTTGCGGCAACAAAATGATTCCAAGCTTCTTCTTGTTTACCGTCCAACAATTTCACTCTAATTTGTCGAATGGATTTCTCTAGGAAGAAAGACCTGCTGTTTTCAATAAGTTCGAGATGTTCTTTTGCCTTGTCTAAATTTGATTGGTATTTCAATTGTTCAGGACGAGTAGCATGCGCAAAGGAAGAATTCAAATCGAATTGCCAGTTCAGGTGATGGTAGTGCGTTGCCAGAACCAATCCGTCTAGACCCGTTCCACCCTCAGTGCAAACCCACGATTGAAGAAGTTCTGTTTTTATAGTCAGGGCAAGTAAGTCTACAGCATAGCTTTGCTGATTGTAAGTTAATGCCCCAAATGCTTCCGCAGCACGTTGAAATTCACCTTCTTCAATTAAAATCTGGATCGATTTTAATTCAGTATTTCCGAAAGAATAATCAAGGGTTACCGTTGGGTTTTTGGAGAGGAATCGTTTTACCAAAAATGCAGCGATAGCAATGAATAGGAGGGCGGCAAGTAGTATCAATTAGTTCAGTTTGGCCGTGAAGATAGGTGTGTGATTTAATAAAACAAAATGAAAAGATATCAGTGAAGTGCAAAACCAAAACGGGTTGGTATGCATATGCTTGTTCGTCTTATTTCTTTTCTAGCGGTTTGGCGAACTGGGTTTCATTAATGGACATGTGGAATTCATTTGAAATTAGACTGTCCTTCGCGTTGTAAAGCTTCATTCGACAGTTCGTGTAAAAATCACCGCTGCACTTAATGCCCCGGGTCATCATCATATGATTTGGTGGGAGCATGAAATTGAAATAACTATTCCCACACCAGCTGTTGGACCAATACTCAATCGGTTTCCAGTCACCATCTGAATCTACTGCTTCAACAATCATCATTAGGCTTCCATCTTGAACTTCAACTTCTGCATAGTCCGAGCCTGAAGTGTTTGCCAGATAGATAGGGAAGCTTTTTACCTGTTGAATAAGTGTGTCGTCTTGTAGAACCTCACTCTCGGTATCAAAGAATCTATAAAAAAGACCGCTTGCCCAAATTGGTTCTTTTGTCATTGAAAGCTCATTTGTAGTGTCAGCTATGAGTTGAAGATTAGTATTAGATACTGGGAGCATTTCGATTTCGCCAGACTTAAAGAACTGATAATGCATGCAGTTTTGCAAAGATGGTGGTGATAATAAATCAAGGGTGTCTTGAATTGAGTCCATTCGTTCAATGTTATACCAAGCGTTTAACATATACTCAGGGGAGAGGCACAATGTAGTCCCTTCTCCAATTCCGATAATTTTAGGTATTCGGAAGGGAGGAGAAAAGGATTGAACGAAGCGATCTCCTGTACCAAACAAACAGATGGAAATCATGCTTATAGACGTCACGATGGCTATTACAACAATGTTTTTCATGAGTGCTAATATGTTATAATTGGTAACGACAAAGTCACCAACTATATTGACCAGCTGCGGCATTTAAAATATCAAAGCTTAACAATCAACGGTAACGTGGGCCTTAAATCGAAACGTTGATTACGTTTATTGTTGTCAAATTCAACGTCCATTAAATGCGAAGATCCCGACTGTACGTTCAATTGCTTCAGATTGTTGAGGACATCTACGGTCTTAGAGTCCGCATCTAGCCCAACAGAAGAGATCTTGATAGAAGTAATCTTCTCAGCACCATTAGGATGCTTGGAAAAACGAACGTTTGAAAGATAAAAAAAGCATGACGAACCTGAAATCAATCATTGTTTGTAGTGCTTTATCCATTCAATGAACCTACTAAATTCCTCCCGAATAATCTCCATTCCCTGACACGGATGCCCCGCTTGCGTGCATCCATACGCCCCGCTTGTGCGCATCCCTCGCTTATGCGAATCTTTCGCTTGTGCCTCCCAATCGAGTCCCCATTCACCTAAGAGCTTTTAAAATAGCCACTCAACACATTCTTTCGCCACTTTTAGATTTTCCTATTACCTTCCATCTCATAACCTTTAATCAGTATGAAAAGATTACTTTCCCTAGCAAGCCTGCTCTTGGCTGCTACGTCGATTTTCGCTCAAGAAATCCCTATGTGGATGCGGAATGCGGCCATTTCTCCAGACGGACAAACCGTTGCCTTCAGCTACAAAGGAGATCTTTATACCGTGCCATCCTCAGGAGGGACGGCCAGACCGTTAACCGTTCATGAAGCCATTGATGTTGACCCCGTATGGTCGCACGACGGAACCATGATTGCTTTCGCTTCAAATAGATACGGCAACAACGATGTGTACCTCGTTCCCGCTAGCGGAGGTGAAGAAACCCGCTTGACATTCAACTCTGCTGGAGATTCTCCTTCAGATTTCTCAATAGACAATAAACACATCATTTTTTCATCCAGTAGATTAGACGATGCGAGCAATCAGCAATTCCCTTCAGGCGTGCTTTCTGAACTGTACAGTGTTCCTGTAACAGGTGGTAGAGTAACACAAGTTATGACCACTCCAGCGGTAGATGCAAAGTACTCTCCAGACGGATCTCAATTGATTTTCCATGATAGAAAAGGGTACGAAGACGATTTTAGAAAGCACCATACGTCAAGCGTAACAAGAGATATTTGGAGCTACACTATTGCCGACGGCTCGTATAAAATGGTTTCGTCATTTGATGGGGAAGACAGAACGCCACTTTTTTCTCAAGATGGTACTTCAATGTACTACCTCAGTGAAGTTTCTGGTTCGTTCAACGTTCATAAAATGAGCTTGAAATCAAAAACAACAAGTCAACTTACCAAACTATCGAAACATCCAGTTCGTTCTCTGAGTATGTCCTCGAATGGGACCATGTGCTTTTCGTACCACGGAGAATTATACTTGCTCAAGGAAGGAGCAGTAATTCAGAAGATGGAAATTGACATTCGCAATGGAAGTAGAACCAATGCCACTGCCACTAAATCAGTTCGAAATGCACAAGAGATTGCTGTTTCTCCGAATGGAAAAGAAGTAGCTTTTATTCACCGAGGTGAAGTCTTTGTTACTTCGGTTAAAGAAGGTACTACCAAACGAATTACCTCCACACCCGAACAAGAACGTTCTATTGATTTTAGTCCGGATGGAAGAGCAATTCTCTACGCTAGTGAACGAAACGGAAGTTGGAACCTCTACCAAAGTAAAATTACGCGTGAGGCAGAAATGTACTTTTTCAATAGCACATTGGTGAACGAAGAAGTACTTCTAGAATCGGCTCAAGAAACGTTTCAGCCAAGCTACTCACCTGATGGAAAAGAAGTGGCGTTCTTGGAGCAAAGAACTGCTTTGAAGGTCATCAACATAGCCTCAAAAGAGGTGAGAGAAATAATGCCAGCCAATAGGCAGTATTCGTATTCAGATGGAGATCAGCATTATGATTGGTCGCCGGATGGGAAGTGGTTTTTAGTTGGGTTCCTTCAAGACAAACAATGGATTGATCAAGCCGGATTGGTTTCTGCTGATGGCAAGGGCGAAATTGTCAACCTCACTAAGAGTGGATACGGCGCTTATGGAGCGCAGTGGATGATGGAAGGGAAGATGATGATGTACTTCTCTTCAAAAGATGGGATGAAAAACCACGCAAGTTGGGGAGGAGAGTCTGATGTGTACGCCATGTTCTTCACCCAAGAAGCCTACGATGAGTTCATGCTGAGTGAGGAAGACTTCGAACTGAAGAAGGAAGCATCGAAAGAAGAAGGTGAAGAAGAAGAAGACGATAATAAGAAGAAAAAAGGGAAGAAGGGCAAAGACGAAGAAGAAAAGCCTGAAATGGAACCCATCAAAATAGAGTTGGATGGGATAGAAGACCGCATGAGAAGGCTTACGATTCATTCTTCGCAAGTGTCAGACGCTTACGTTTCAAATGATGGCGGACTCCTGTTTTACCTCACACGATTCGAAAAGGGTTACGATTTATGGCAGACTAATTTGAGAACGCGTGAAACGAAAGTCTTAGCAAAATTAGGCCAAGGTGGAGGAAGCATCGTTCCAGATAAAAAGGGAGAAAACTTATTTGTTCTCGCGAATGGTTCCGTACAGAAAATCGACATCAAATCAGGAAAGCCTTCGCCTGTCAAGATCAATGGCGAAATGATTTTGGACGAAGCGGGGGAGCGCGCATACCTGTTTGAGCATGTTTGGCGTCAAGTTCGCGAGAAGTTCTACGTGAAAGATTTACAAGGGGTTGATTGGGACTTTTACAAAGCAGAATATGCGAAGCTGCTACCTAGCATTAATAACAACCATGATTTCGCCGAAATGCTTGCTGAAATGTTGGGTGAACTCAACGCTTCGCATACCGGGGCGAGGTATTTCGAAGGAATGGAAAATAGTGATCAAACGGCCTCTTTCGGTTTGTTTTATGATCAGCAATGGACCGGCGATGGCCTGAAAATCACTGAAGTGATGGACAAAAGCCCGGTCGTAAAAGAAGATTCAAAAATCAAAGCAGGTGTGATCATTGAAAAGATCAATGGGAACACGCTTACAACCGATGTGAATGAGTTCCAGTTTATGAACCGTATCGCAGGAAAGCCAACCTTGCTTTCTTTGTACAACACAAAGACCAAAGAGCGATGGGAAGAAACAGTGAAGCCAATAGGTCGTGGAATGGAATATCAACTCCGTTACGAAAGATGGGTGAAAAATTGCCGAGCTATTGTAGATGAATTGTCAAATGGCGAAATCGGATACGTCCACGTACGTGGAATGAATGATTACAGCTATCGAACGGTGTACGATGAAGCATTGGGAAGAAATCACGACAAACGTGCGCTAATTGTAGACACCCGTTTTAATGGCGGAGGATGGCTGCATGATGACCTGGCAACTTTCCTCTCTGGGAAAGACTACATTACATTCATGCCACGTGGACAGAACCTTGGAAATGAACCCCAATTTAAGTGGAGGAAGCCATCATGTGTTGTTATGAGCGAAAGTAATTATTCAGATGCACACATGTTCCCATATACCTATAAAGCGCTTGGAATTGGGCAATTAATAGGGATGCCGGTACCAGGGACGGGAACGGCCGTTTGGTGGGAACGCCTTCAAAACGGGGTCGTTTTCGGAATTCCTCAAGTGGGAATGGTAGATGTTGACGGAGACTACCTAGAAAACAAACAACTGGAGCCCGATGTGAAAGTGGCCAACGAACCAGGTGTGGTAACAGAAGGCCGAGATCAGCAGCTGGAAGAGGCTGTCAACGCGTTAAGTAACTAATAAAGACATTCCTTTGAATGGATATGTGATAGCCACGAGCCTTGCTCGTGGCTATTTTTTTAACCCAACAACCTCCCGCGTTCCTCGGCAGTAGGCATTCGACAGGTTTCCTTTTTCCCGAACCATTTGTATCGATTTCGAGCAATTAAGTCATACACTGCATTGCGAATTGGTTTTGGTATAATCCGCAGGAAAGAAAGTACACGCCACAATCCTCCAAGGTCTTTCAAGATCAATAAAACGGCACTTGATTTCGAATGGATGGTTCCTTCTCTGAAGTATATAATGGAGCCGGGCGTCTCTTCTTGAGGCACCTCTGCGTGTTGTTTTGCTGTTTCGCCCTGAAGCGAAGCGAATTTCAACACACCTTCTTCGTCTTCGTTCATTAGGAAGTCAACAGTGCTGTTGCAAATACTGCACACCCCGTCGAAAAAGACGATACGCTGTGCAGCGGGATTCGCTTTTCGTCGTGTTAAGGCACTTTTCATCCACCTTGAATCGAAGGTGAAGACATGAATCATTAGCATTCCGACTGTTAGATCAGCAAAATCTACAATAGCGATGATGCCGAAATGCATCAATACCATTCCAAGCCAAGCAAAAGGACGCGTTCTTTTGAGTAGTGCTAGCGGAAGAAACAATGCTTCCATTGCCAAAATGGCCCACGTTTTCAGATGCAAAATGCTTTCCGGCAGCATAAGAAACCACTCTCTAAACGGCGTGTCACGTGCCAATGGATTGTTCAGTAAGTGGATGATGGCTGACCCATCTCTCCAACTCGGAGCTATCCATTTATCGAAACCGCTGATGGTATAACTAACGGCCATAATTGCCCATGCGCCATAAAACAGGAGCGGAGGCATGCGCCAATTCTCCTTGGTTTTATCCAGTGCCAGCGGTTCACCTGTGGGGAGGACTGCGGAAACAAGTAAGAGAAATCCGATGAAGGGCAGCCCCGGATTACTAATCAGGTTATTGCGCCCGAATAGACTGATCCAACCGACCCACAACAATAGCGCCACCCAGTTTCGTTTGAATCCGATGGTGAACAGAAGAGCTAATACACTTAATGTAACAAGCACGCCCGTCACAAAAGAAGGGCTGTCACTGATGTCGAATAACCCTGGGATTGCTCCGTGCGTGAAGTTGAGGCTAGCTCTAGGGAAAATACCTTCGTTGCTAAAGACCTCTGTTCCGTAGGGAATTAGGCCTATAAAATGTTGCAACAAGTACACACCGAGAAGGATGCGAAACAGTGCGAAATGATAGGGGTTATAGCTTTTCATTCGTCGCAAGATGTTTCCAAAAGCCAAGCGGTATCGCAGTTTTTGGTGCGTGAAACAATGCGAATGGAAATCTCCTCTGCAGTAGATGGAATTCCGAGTTCTTCTTTCAATGTTCCAGTGCAAGTACCATAGTTCAACACAGCTCCCCAGAGTGAATCTGGTAACACAGGGCCGTATGAAATGGCAGCGCCGTAGATGTTTCTTCGGTTGTAAGGACCTTCAAGTTTGTTGTACATTTCAGGGGTAATCAGGTCTGAATAATGGTTGCCCAAGGAATCCTCGTATTGAATGTAGAAATCAGAGGCGAATGTTTCAACGCCTCTGACTTCTGTAAATACAATGGGCAAAGGAGCCGTGCACATGGCTTGTCCAAGCGCTCTTACGGGCTTCACTCCAGACAAATAACCGATGATTTGTAAGGAACCAAGCAACAGGACCAAGATGTACAAAGCCTTTCTCATGATGGGTTCTTTTGAGGCGGGTAGGGGTTGTTGACGTTTTTGAAGAACATCATATCCGCAAGTTTTTCTTCCCGGTCACCTGAGAAGCCACATTCGCCATCCATTTTCTTTGGGTTGTAGAATGTGCCGAAAAGCATATCCCACAAAGGAATGTCTGAAAAGTTATTGAAGTGTTTCCCTTTTTGGTGATGAATTCTGTGCATTTCCGGACGCTGGAATAAGTAACCCAACCAGTGAGGAGTAGCGATGTTCATGTGGTACACGTATTCGCCAACACTCGCAAACAACAAACTCCATGCGGCGCCTTCTAAACTCAATCCCAATAGCAAGAAGTTCACGCTTCCGATGATGATTGAATTGCACACGATCTCCAGCGGATGCTTGTAAAAAGAAGTAATGGTTTCGATTCTGTTAGGACTGTGATGTACCTGATGAAACGCCAGCCAAAGGAAGTTTACGGTATGGCGCCATCTGTGCCACCAATAAAAGACGAAGGTGAGAATGAGGTAAGCAATCAATCCGCCCCAGGCTGGGTGCATTGCGGCATTGAAATCGAACAAACTGAACGATAGCAACCATTTATCCCAGGTGATTTTACCCAAGAAAATAACACCGAGTTGAATTACATTGATGATGATTACGCGCGTCCACCAGCCGGGGACATGCGGAAGTTTTTGATCAGGAACGATTCGTTCCAATACAATCAGCCCAAGGCCAATCCCTATTATTAGAGTTAACATAGTTGGTAATATTAGTTTAATGACTCCAAAGTTGAACGTTCAAACCCTAAAAATCAATTTTCAATTGCAAAAGAATGTTATCCGATAGGGACGCTCCGCTTGCGTGCGTCCTCCAAAATGTTGGAAATCAAACACTCAGGGGAAATAGGACGTCGAATTGGAAAATGGTGGCATGAACAAAACAACAATGACCGTGTAACCCGACAAGGATGCTCCGCTTACTCGCGTCCAGAAAAAGTGAGCTCTCCAATAATTCCGACAACCTTCATTGCCAGAGTTCATTCAAAGTGGTATTTTTAGACCAACCTGCAGTATATGAATAGTAATTCCTCCAAAATATTGGTTGGCGCCTCGATGGCGTTGGCTATCGCGCTTACCGTTTCTTTCACTTCTTCGTTTGGTGAGCAGACCTATGTGCATTCAGAAACAGAACTGAGTACCTTTCGTTCGTTGGCTGAAGACCTGCCAGAAACATTCAATGGCTTGTTCGCTACCTCTGGAAAGTGCGTCAATTGCCATGGTTCTGATCCAGACGGAATTGCAAGTACAACAGGAGAGGGCGAAGATGTAAACGTAGTTGATGCCTGGCGTTCGTCCATGATGGCCAATTCAGCGAAAGACCCTTTTTGGAAGGCTAAAATTCGTCAAGAGGCGCTCACAAATCCAGGACATGCAGAGGAATTGGAAAATGTTTGTACGAAATGCCATGCGCCCTTGGGAAGGCATGCCATGGAATTTACCGGGGTTGAAAGTTACACCTTCGCGCACCTGCAAACAGATACGGCGGGATTGGATGGTGTTAGCTGTGTAGCCTGTCACCAGCAAACGGATGAAAACCCAGGGAATGAACATTCGGGAGACCTTCACTTCGCCCAAGAACAAATAGCTTACGGCCCATTTGAAAGTCCATTAATTAGTCCGATGGCTCTTGAGAGCGGATACACACCGGAAGAAAGCGCTCACATTTCGGATGCAGGAATATGCGCGAGTTGTCATTCCCTTGTTACTTCAACGGTAGATCTTGAAGGGGACTTTACAGGAGATACCTTTATAGAACAGGCAACGTACCACGAATGGCTGAATAGTACATACGCAGAAGGCGAAGGAGAAACAACTTGCCAAGATTGTCACATGCCTGATCTTGGGCCGAAACAGCCCATTCAGCTAGCTGCTGGGTATGATACACCAGGTAGAGCCCCTTTTTCGAAGCATACGTTTGCTGGCGCGAATACATTGATGCTTCAGCTGATGCAAGACAATCTTGATACACTAGACATCGCTGCGAGTGAAGCAGATTACCAGGCTACGATTGAAGCGACCTACACCATGCTACAGCAAGAATCGTTGATTTTGGACGCTATGGAGCTGGACCGCACGGCTGATACACTTTCCATTGGTGTTGAACTTACTAACCTAGCCGGACATAAATTCCCAAGTGGATACCCAGCTAGAAGGCTCTTTGTTCATGTCAAGGTGATTGATGAAGTAACAGACGAAGTGGTGTTTGAATCTGGTGAATGGGACGAAAACTATTACTTGGTTGATGAAGCGGCAACCGGAGTAGAAGAACACTATGACGTCATCCGAGATGAGAGCGAAGTTCAAATCTACGAGATGGTGATGGGGGATGTGAATGGAGACGTAACAACGGTTCTAGAACGTGCTGATATTCATTTGAAAGACAATAGATTAACACCTGCTGGTTTTAGTGTTACTCATGAGGTGTACGATACAACAATGATTGTAGGAAATGCCGTCTTAGATGATGATTTCAACCAAATGGGTGGCGTAGAAGGTAGTGGGTCTGACGAGATAGAATACCGCGTCCCAATGGGGGAGAATGAAAATCAATTGAGCGTCGGAGTAGACGTTTGGTACCAGAGTATTCCACCGAAATGGACTGAAGAACTATTCGCTTGGGACGACCCGCTTATTGAGCACTTTCAAGAGATGTATGAATCAGCAGATAGATCGCCTGTATTAATCAAAGAAGAGTCCTTTAGCGTTCCAGCATTCGTGGGGGTTGCTGAAAACCAATTGATTTCAGAAATATACGTGAATGGAAACGGATCAATATCAGGCGTGTCAAATGGTTCAGGCCAAATTGATGTGTATACAATTGGGGGGAAACAAGTAGCTTCTTATAGCGTACAGAATGAAAACTTCGAAATTGCTTTACAAGTTTCACATGGAGTTTATCTTATTGTATTCGAGACGCTAGGCGAAACCCATGTTAAGAAATTGTATATTCCGTAACGAATTTATCTATAACTGTTTGAAGCTAAGGATGAATTTTGAAACCAAATTCCAATAAAACCAACACTTTATGAATCACTTTATGAAATCTGCAGGGGTTCTCGGATTGATGATGATTGCAGGAGCGCTTAATGCTCAGCTGTCGTTCACCAATCAAGGGGGATCAATGCTACAAACTATCTCAGGATGGAGCGCAGAGGATTGCGCTGTAGACATGAATGGCGACAACCTGGACGATGTCGTACGTGTCACTGACAACGGCATTTACATCGACTACCAACAAGCAGATGGGACGTTCGTAGGAGAATTGTTCCCTATGTCTGTTCAAAACATGCCTAACTGGAGTATCGCCGCAGGTGATATCGACGGTAACGGGTACACCGATCTTGTTTTTGGAAACGGATCACGTGTTTCTTTCTGTATGGCGAATGACGATGGAACTGACTACACAGAAGATCCACGTCCGGAATACATCTTCTCTCAACGTTCAACGATGGCTGACATCGATAACGATGGGCACCTAGACGTATTCGTTTGTCACGATGTAGATCAAAGTCACCCGTACCGAAATGACGGTACAGGATACCTTGTGCTTGATCAATCATTGATTGAAACGCTTGACGTTGGTGGTAACTACGCTGCTATCTGGTGTGATTACGACAACGATTGGGATATTGATCTTTACATCACAAAATGTAGAGGTGGTGCCGGAGTAGGTGACCCTCAACGTATCAACCTTCTATACCGTAACAACGGAGACGGAACATTCTCTGAAGTAGGTGAAGAAGCAAACATGAACGATGGAGACCAGTCTTGGACAACGGTATTCGAAGATTTCGACAACGATGGAGATTTCGATGCGTTTACAGTGAACCACTCATGGGCGAACCGCCTAATGGAGAACAACGGAGACGGAACATTTACAGATATTATTGCTGGTTCTGGAATCAACGCCAACGATCTTGGTGCTTGGAACTGTGATGCTGGAGATTTCGACAACAACGGTTACGTAGACATCTTCTCTGAAATGGGACAGGAAATGTACCTAAACAACGGAGACGGAACATTCACAGCAATGGACCTTAACTTCGATAGTGGTGGTATTGGTGACTTCAACAACGACGGATTCCTTGATGTAATCAACGGAAACAATCTTTGGATGAACGACACGAATGACAATAATTACATCATGTTCCACTTGGAAGGGTTGGTGTCTAATAAAAATGCAATTGGAGCACGTGTTGAGATCTACGGAGATTTCGGAATGCAGGTGCGTGAAGTACGTTCTGGAGAGTCATTTTCTCCAATGAGCTCTATGTCTGTTCACTTCGGACTAGGAACATTTGATACCGTAGACAACGTTGTAATCAAGTGGCCAAGCGGAATGGTAACTGAATTGGATAACCCTACAGTGAACGCTACAAATGAGATGATTGAAGTAGGATGCCTTTTAGATCCTAGTGAAATTACTGCGAGTGGAGCATTGACTATTTGCCCTGGAGAATCTGTTGAACTTACAGCAGTTTCTGGAGCCGACTACACATGGTCGAACGGTGCAGACACACAATCTATTGAAGTGACAGAAAGTGGAAACTACAGTGTAATTGTATGGGCTGATGACGAATGTGCATCTATTTCGAATACGGTTACAATCGATGTTGTTGAAGAAGAAGTACCAACAATCACACTTGACGGAGACGACGTTTTCTGTGAAGGAGGTGAGGCAATTCTTACTGCTTCAATTGGATCAGGATATGAATGGTCTAACGGAGGTGATCAGCAAATAATTGCTGTAACTGAGTCTGGAGAATACTACGTTACAATTGACGCACTTTGTGAAGCTGTTGAGTTGATCTCAGATCCAATCATGATTACAGTACTAGACGGAGCTGACGCACCGGTAGCAACAGGAATGACAGTTGAGCCTAGTTCAGTAACATTGGAAGCAACAGGTGAAAACCTAATGTGGTACGACGCAGAGGATGCTGTAGATGCTATTGGAGAAGGTGCTGAATATACTACACCATTCTTGGATGCTTCAACAACTTACTGGGTAGAAGCGAACACCATTTATGGTGGAGGTGACGAAACAGGAGGTAAGGCTACAAATGACGGAGCTGGTGGTTTGCCATCAACAGGCGCATACAGCTACTTCTCTGCACTTGAGCCATTCACAATCCAAGATGTACGTGTATATGTACCAGAAGAAAGTGTGGCTGGAACACGTACCGTTCAATTGGTAGACGCGAACGAAACGGTATTGGCTACTGCTTCTTTCGATCTTGAAATCGGAGAGCACGTTCTTGACCTTGGGTTTGATGTTCCTGTTGGAACTGGATTCTCACTTCGTTGCCCTGAAAACAACCTTTTCAGAAACAGTGGAGGTGTAACTTACCCATACGCAATTGGAACAGTAGGTGAACTATATGACTCATTCTACGGTGGTGCTTACTACTACTATTTCTACGATTGGAACGTATCGAAGGCAGAAGTAGCTTGTGCAAGTGAGCGTGTTGCTGTAGATGTAACGATTGTAGGATTGGAAGAAATTGAAGCATTGAGTGCTTTCAACTTGTTCCCGAACCCAACTTCTGGAAGCGTAACTGTTGAAATGACATTTGTTGAAGCGGCTGACGTTAGCATTCAACTATTGGACATCACTGGTAAAGTTGTTTTGAACGAAACACTCAACGCAGGACAAACAGAATACAGAAAAGTACTTTCTCTAGATAACGTTGCAACTGGACTTTATCAGTTCGTACTAAACGTAAATGGAGAGCAATTGGTTGAGAAACTCATAGTTGAGTAGGCCAACTAACTAATTCAGATGAAAAGCCCCGGTTGAAAGACTTGGGGCTTTTTTTATGCCTTATCTATCAACTATGAAACGTATCCTTTTCTGCTTTCTATTAATGTTGTTTCAACTGATCAACTTTGCACAAGGAACACCTGAGTCTCTAGATTGGTCCTGGATGAGCTATTCCCTCGATCAACAAATCAATTTGAAGGACTTTGTTGTGAAGAAAAAGAGTGGGCTGATTCAAACGATAACTCCGAAGAGTGACAGGCGCTATACACTTGAAATAGATGAATCTAATTCAGTGAATTCCATTACATATCATTTCGACGACGGGACTGATATGTTCGAAGTGCAGATGAAAGTAATGCAAGAACTCGGTGATTTTCACCAAGAATCGAATGAAGGAGACTTTTTAATAGAGACCTACCGATTTAGAAAAGGGAATGACACTTTTGGGTTGAATGAGCTTGAGATTACATTCATCTCAAATGATGAGGAAGATACGTTCTTGTTCTTGCTTGTTCTCGCTCAGCGAACATTGATTTTCAGCCAATAGGAAGCCGCATTTCATTCTTGAGAAGCCCAAACACCTCTGAGTCTTCGGCAATTCCTTTGTTGTAGTAATGACCCCGCAGGAGGCCTTCTTTTTGGAACCCAAACTTACGGGCGAGTCGTATGGACGCATCATTTTCAGAACCGATAAACGCTTCTATGCGCGTCAATTTCATAACATCAAACCCAAAAGGAACAATGAATGCCATCGCCTCTGTCATGAGGCCCTGCTGCTTGAATTTTTCTTCAAACAAACCATAACCAATTTCGGCTCTAAAATGATCAGTATACCACGTATGGAAACCACACCAGCCTATCACCTTGTCAGAGTTGCTTTCTAATAACATAAAGTAGAGGAACTTCTTATTGTGTGTCGCTAATCCTCCTTCAAACTTAACTCGCTCCTTCGCTAATTCTTCATGTGTCTTCAGTCCGAGAAAAGACATCAGCTCTTCATCTGAATCATGGAAAAACCGATAACTGAGGATCGCCTGATCAACAAGTCGAAGTGTTAGACGTTGAGTAGAGAATTCCCTGGCTTTCATATTACTTCGGAGGTAAGGAGATCACGTATTGATGTGCGTTAGAAATAAGGTTTTTCAATACTTCCTGATTCTCCATTAATGAATCATGGAACATGAACATACTCTTTCATCACAGATCCGTGTGAACGAAAATCAGCATCGTTATGTTCCTCACGAAAAGAAAGATATGCTTCCTTCGGTAAACGAACTCCAAACTGTCCCTCTTTGTTGATGAACGAAAACATATACCCATTGGCAGAAGTATAGGGAACGGTCTTCCCTTTGCGTTGAATGCCATCTAGGCAAGCTACTGCTGCGTCGTACTTCTCTAAATTTAGCTTAAACATAATAAGTTACTCTTAGCGATAAATTTAATGAACTTAATTCGGCCTTCGTCCAAACCCAAGAAACAAAAAGCCCCCAACAGGTTTCCCTGTGAGGACTTTCAAATCGTTGTAAAAAGAATTCTAGTCTGCCACCGGAATCTTCGTCAAGGTCTCCAATAGCCATCCCCAGTATTTCTGTACCGAAGACACTTGAACCTTTTCGTCAGGGGAGTGTGCTCCGCGAATATTCGGACCAAAGCTCACCATGTCCATACCCGGATAATTCGTACCGAGAATCCCACATTCAAGTCCGGCGTGACACGCTAATACATGTGGTTCCTCTTTGAAGCGATCAATGTAAATTTCACGCATGAGCGAAACAATGTCCGATGAAGGTTGTGGTTGCCATCCTGGATAGTCTCCAGATAGATTAACCGTCAGTCCTGCTAAGTTGAAACAAGCAGTCAAGGCATGAGAAATATCATGTTTTTCCGTTTCTGAAGAAGAACGAGCCAAACACATAACAGTTACATCACCGTTTTCGGCAATAACACGTGCCACATTATTAGAAGTCTGAACAAGGCCTTCAATGTCTGGACTCAATCGGTAAATACCAGCTGGTGCGGTGTAAATGGCAGCAGTCAGTTTGTCTTGAAACTCTTCCTGCATCACTTTTGCCGGTGCTGCAGTTTCTTCAACCACCAATTCCATGTCTGGATCAGTTGTTCCGTGCTCAGCTTTGAAAATCGCTTCCATTTCTTTTAAGTAAGAATGAAACGAATCGTGTTGTGCACTAGGAACGGCCACAATCGCAGCAGATTCACGTGGAATGGCGTTACGAAGTCCACCTCCGTCAATCTTCGCAACACGAAGACCAAAACGTTCATGTGTTTTGTGCAATAGACGGTTCATCAGCTTGTTGGCATTTCCAAGCCCTTTGTTGATATCCATCCCTGAATGTCCGCCTGACAGTCCACGAATCATCAAACGATGTCCTACCATGTTGGCAGCAGTATCTTCTTCGGTGTAGGTTCCAGTAGCTGTTACATCAACACCACCTGCACAACCAATTGTCAGTTCATCATCGTCTTCGGTATCCAGGTTGAGCAAGATTTTCCCTTCAAGCCATCCGCCTTCTAGACCAAGCGCACCAGTCATTCCTGTTTCTTCATCGATGGTGAAAAGCGCATCGATAGCAGGGTGAGGGATGTCATCTGAGGCTAAAAGGGCCATGATTGTGGCCACACCAATTCCGTTGTCGGCACCTAATGTGGTTCCATCTGCATGCACCCAGTCGCCATCTACGATCATTTTGATTCCTTCTTTGTCAAAATCGAACACCGTATCTGCATTCTTCTGGTGAACCATGTCTAAGTGACTTTGCATCACCAAGTGCGTTCTATTCTCCATTCCCGGAGTGGCCGGTTTGCGGATCAAAACGTTTTGAACGTGATCAGTATCTACAGGTAATGCAAGGGATTTACCGAAATCCAGCATGAACTGAATGACACGTTCTTCCTTTTTAGACGGACGAGGAACAGCATTCAAATCTGCAAAATGATTCCACAAGGCCTTTGGCTCTAGGTTTCTAACTTCTTGACTCATAATTTCCTTTTAATTGCGCCTCTAAGTTACAAAACACCTTCGGGTACCACCTCAATCCAACGACCAGTTTCACGCGCATTAACAGTTCCATCGTACATGACTTCAACGGAAGTTGCTGGAAGGAAGAATCTCCCGAGGTACGCAGCATTTAATCTGACATAGAACGTTTTGCTTTCTGATCTCCGTAAATCGAAGTAGGATAGCACACGGTCATCTCTTACATCTTGATAGTCGGTTGCAGATGAAATGAAGTTGTCTGTACCTGCCGTCAGCATTCGGTCATTGAGAATTTCCCAGCCAGATGGGAATACGTGAGTCAACGCAAGATCTCTCAACCCTGAACGTATGGCCTTATGTTTCACGGTAACTTTCGCAATAATGTCTGTGCCCTGAGTTAGCCTGTCTACGGAAATAGGGTTGCCACTTTTGTCCATGTATGTGGTAATGATTTCTAGACCATTGCTCGCACTTGGCAGGTTGTCTTCCACTGGTTGTCCGATGGCTGTTAACTGAACAAAGATGGTTTTCTCTCCCTTATTCACCAGGCTGAAGTTGTTTCCATTCAGTTGGTTGGCCGTAAGGTCTACTTTCACCATGGACTTATCAGAGTCAATTGATTTTTGCTGCTGACGGTTATGGCTGTATGCAAACTCAAATGAATCTCCTTGTTCAATGCCGAGGTATTTTCCAATGGCAACGAAGCTGAATGCCGCCTCTTGGGTGCTTATCCAACGTCGCGAGTTCAAATTCTTTGCGAGCGATTGCACCAACTCAGCCGATTTCTTGACATCACCACATCGAACAGCAGCCTCTGTTATCATCGCCACGTCGCGGTAGTACGATCCATAATAATAGTACGTTTCATTCTGACGAACAGGGAAGTGGTCCGCTCCAACCAATAGGGCATCTCCTGCCTCTGGCTGACCTATCAAGTGGTACGATGCCGCTAATCTCCATTTCGCAGGTAAATTCAAATTGCCATTTTCACGAAGCCTATTCATTGCTCCAATATCTGGTTTTCCCGCCAAGGCCAACGTATACAATCGGTAAGCTTGATTAAGATCATAACCATAGTGACGATTGGTTTTGTCCCGAGGCTTGCGCCAGTTACGCGACAGTTCTTTCTGGTAGCCAACTAAATTGTTGAGCATTTGATTCGGTACATCGTATCCTTTTTCCTTCGCTTCTAAAAGAAAGTGGGCGATGTACGTACTCACGTAATCATTCGGATGTTGTTGAGAACTCCAATAACTGAATCCACCATTGAGCTTTTGGAATGAATTCAATTTGGAAATGGCCTCCTTTACGTTGTAAGAAGCTCGTTCCTTTTGGGCGTCAGATAGCTCAACAACATCTTCCAAGTACAACTGAGGGAAGGCTCTGGAGGTCGTTTGCTCTGCACACCCATGCGGATAGCCAATCAAGTAATTCAATCGCTCTCCTAAGTTGAGGGGCGAAAGGGTCGACGCTTCCAAAACAAGCTGATTTGTTCCAGCCATACCCGGTAGGTCATACACTTGGTCCCAGCTTTCACCGGGCTCCAAACTAGCGGTGTATCTTTCGGTGGCAGGAGGGTTGGGGTTGCGAATGGCCAGTTCCATTTGGTAGGAAGCTGATTCGCCACCTCCACTGACTGTGACATTAACAGCTGTTGTTCCTGTGTTTTCAACGGTCTTGAAGCGGAAGAATGACACTGACTCTCCCAACGACTCAAATCGCACCTTTTTCGTTGACCCATTCAATGGCT
This sequence comes from Flavobacteriales bacterium, assembly GCA_029245065.1. Classification (GTDB taxonomy): domain Bacteria; phylum Bacteroidota; class Bacteroidia; order Flavobacteriales_D; family Sanyastnellaceae; genus JAQWQB01. The sequence goes on from JAQWQB010000134.1 coordinate 33,967, forward strand.
CTAACATATTGTCAGTTTCGATCTTAATAGTAAGATCTTTATTCAAAAGCTTTTCATCCATGGCGAAAAGCGTAACGGGTAATTCTACCTCTTCGGATGGACCTAAAACGCGCGGCAACGTAGCAAGCACCATCAGTGGCTTTTTAACTGGAACTGATTTCGCTTCATGGCCGTAAGAAGTTTCTTTGCGCGCAACAACCATTACCCGAACTGCACCGATGTAATTCGGCATGGAAATCTCGTGCTTTTTGGTCCCGTTCGCAGGCAGCGTGAAAGGGCCTAAATAGGTCACTACGGGTTTGAAACGATTGATGTTTTTCTTCCCATTTGCACCTTGGTCAGCATCACCGCCAACACTGAGAAGTGCCGACATGGATGCTCCATACGCGCCAATAACATCATCATACACGTCCCATGTATTAACACCCAATGCTTCTTGGGCGTAAAAGAACCCATGTGGGTCAGGCGTTTTGTAACGCGTCAATCCCAAAAGACCTTCGTCAACAACCGCTAGCGTATATGACATCTCCTTGCCGTCTTTTTCAGACACAGCAACGGTATAGCTCGATTCGGGCTCCAGTTCATCTGGCATGGAAATAACTGGTTCCAATCGTGAATTGGGGTTTTCAACCTTTACTCTGGTGACGCCATACATCCGCATGGGGTTGTCGTTCTCGGTTTGAGCATGGGGCTGAATCAACTCAATGCTGACGTACACGTTTGGCGCATGCGCTTCTTCCAGTTTCAATTCGAACGTATTGCTTCCATCGGTGGTTTCAATCCAGTCTGCTCGCAATACACGAGATCCATTTTCTACGGTGACCAATGCTCTTGCACCTTCGGCACCAGGGAAGTTCACTTTACACGTTTCTCCTGTTTGATAAGACGTTTTGTCTGTTGACAACATCAACATGCTTTCTCCTTCTGGATTTTCCCGTTGTGCTCGACCTGCCCATCCTGGCCAGTCTATGAAGACGGTTGTCCCAGTTGCGTGTCCGCTCTCTTCATCAACTACCCGAACGAGGTAACGTCCCCAGCTAGGGTAGCTCACTTTGATATCAAATGTTCCTTCGCCCTTGGCATTGGTAGAAAGACTGCCTTCACTTATTTTGTTCCTTGATATTTCTCCTGCGTATTGCGAGAAATTACTGTTGTATGAAGACCACCACCATCTCCAATCTATTTTGTGGAGCGTCCATTTGAGGTTTTTGCGTGCCGTGGGTTTTCCATCTGGTGTTAAACTCACCACCTTAATCGCATGCGTCGTGTCTGTCAACAACATGCCACGTGCTTTATCGCCCTTTGGGGCTCTCACACCAATGAAGGCGTTAAACGGAGCTACTTCAATACTATGTTGATCAATGCTGAAATCTCCGGCAGTCTCAAACGAGCGGGTATCAAAGACTGCTTTCAACATACCTGGGGCGTTGTCAAAATCACCAAGTTCGATGGTTACATTCGCGTCGCCATTTGAATCAACATCACTATCAAAAACGGTTTTTGACGTGGTTTCGAATTGCCTCGTTGGATCGTCAAAAGCGTAGTCAGTATAACGCGCGAACTTGGTAGCAATAGGCTTCAATGCCATGTCTATCGTTGTTCGCAAATTTTTAGCAGGAGCACCGTGTAGCCATTCCACATGGAGGTCACCTTTCAATGCTTGATCTCCTGCAGCAATCTTCTCTTTTCCGAATTCTAGTCCGATCTTTAAGCGGTTGGGTTTAATGGTTTCGACCTTCAAACGCTTATTAAAGACAGAAGAGCCTACACGAACTGTTGCAGACCAATTCCCCGTAGCAGCATCAGCTTCAGTAGGGATGGCGAACACCATATGCTGCTCTTCATTTAGCGACCGTTTGATCTTTTCAACCAGCTTGTTCTGCGCGTCATACAGTTCAAGTTTTACGGGATGACCAGCCGGGATTTCAGCCACCTTGTTTTCAAGAATAAATCCTAAAAAGAGCGTATCACCAGGTCTCCAAACACCACGTTCTCCATAGATGAAGCCTTTGGCACCATTTTGAGTTGTTTGTCCAGCTACGTCAAAACGTGAAAGGGAAAGCGAATTTCCGTTCGCCAACTTCATGTACGTCTTTTCACCATTTCGTTCCGCAATAATCAGGAACGGTACTTTTCCATTGGAGTCAAGCTTAACGAAGCCTTCTGAGTCTGTTTTTCCAGAAGCAATCGATTGGCCTTGAAAATTGAGAATTTCAACATTGACGCCTGCTTGTGGAATGGTATTCGTGAGGTCTGTTATCCACGCGTTCCAAATACCATCTGTTCCGCGTTTTGTGATGACACCAAGATTGGTGGCCAAAATGTTTCTGCTGATGAACCTGTTTTGTCGGTAATACGTTCCATGGCAGGGGTTGTCACGCTGCTGGTAATCGTATTCGTAGTAGTAATTATCCCATGCAGAATACCAGTAATCATCGAAGTAATCCCAATACGAGAATTGACCTTCATCACTGTCGTCCCAGTTCTCCTCTTCTAAGATTTCATCTTCAACGGAGTCATCATCGTCACAAGGGTAGAGCGAGTGCGATTTGCGAAAGCCCATTTCGACGCGGTAAATGGCGCCTTGTTCCACATCAATAAAATTACTCAGGTCCAGGTGAAAACGGTTCCAACTCCCAAGGTCCATGTTTCCTTTCGGGTTCAGCTGAATGGTTTGACGTTTCACCAATCGCCCAACACGTTTGATTTCAGACGACTCGTTCAGCTCATTCACTTGAAGAAACTGATGCACATTGTCGCTGAAAACCTGAATAATTCGGACGTCAACCGCACTCAATGAAACCGCTTCGAAAGCAACCGAATTGCTGTTTCCATCTGGAAGAATCACTTTGTCTGTTTGTACAAAGCGAATCTTTGGCTTCACACTCTCAAACGTCACGTCCATTAGAATTTCATCAGCCAGCTGGTAACCGTATTTGTTCTTCAAACCGGCATTGATCTCTAATTTCGCTTCGCCCGTTTTTCGGGTGGAAGGGAAAACCTTGATTTCGTTCCCTTCAACATCGAAGCGCACGTCTCCATTATCGTCAATCATAATGAGCCCTTTCAGTGATAGATTGGGGTCTACGGGGTCAGAAAAGATCAATGAAAGGTACTGGTCGGGTTGCTGTACAATGTTTGTTCGCACCAGTTCAAAATCGCTCAGACCTCTAATTTTCTCTTCGAGGATTCCTCCTTCGATAGCACCAAGCGTCGTTTCATCCCATTTCATTTGAACAACGCCTTCAACATCTTTTCGGGCAATGCTGTCAACGGTGAAGTTGTGGGTTTTTGTATCAAGATGCTCCCATGTCACACTGAGCTTTTTGCCAGACTGCAGTGCTTCAAAAGCAGCCTCCACGTCTTCACTTTTAGCTGCATCACTGGTGATCATTTGACCAGAAACAAACTGGAGCTCGGGTTCACTTTCGTCATAAACGCCTAACCCAGCAAGTGAAACCTGTGCATTCTGTTCAAATGTGCGGAATCCAAATCGAAAGTCTTCAACGTCTTGGTCAGGTGCATTTAGCAATTCTTCTAGCTCCAAGGACAGTTTGAAAGCGGTGCCAGAAGGAAGCCATTCAGTTGGTTGAAAAAACAGCATGTTTCCATTCTTCCATTCCAAGTCACCTTCAACTGCAGGCTCAATAGAGAGCCAATCAGCGTTTGGCGCTTGATCTGTGATTCCTGCTTTCAGTTTGGCGGCGTCTAATACAATAGACACGCCAGCAGTTCTACTGATATGCCCAGCTGTATAGGCAGATATGAACTCTGCGAAAGCTTCATCTGGTAAAGGGAGTTCGTTCTTTTGACCACAGGTAGTGAGCAATAAAGCGGCAACAAGTAAAGACAGGAATCGTTTCATGGTTTCAACATTTTATAAGCTGAATGTAGCATATAAGCGTTAGTGAGTTAGGGGCAAATGAGTATTCGCACTTCTTTGGAGAGAATCTGCTAGAAGTTAAGATCTTCTGACGGCTTAATTCGTCCTTTTGCTTTCCGAAAGCCAATGCTCTGCAGAATCCATCCTATAACTGGGCGCTTTAATATACGCTCTTGGTCTGCAATATTTACAGACTCCAGCCAGTGATTCGCATGGTAGGGGTGTACACTCGCGTGCCCATTCTTGAAATTGTAAATCTCACGCATCTTCAATTGAAACTGGCCAGCAGGATCGTTTGGTCCCTTGGTGGATGGAATTCGCTTGCTGCGCGAAGAAATTGGACGGTAGTACTTCATCAGTTTTTTCCAGTTCTTCACGTCGAAAAGCAGGTGCGAACACTGATGACAGTAGCTTCCCTTTAGTTTTCGAAATTGAATTTCTGGATTTACTACAGCAATCTCGCAATTGGAACAAAAGGACTTTTTAGTGTGATCCTTTGTTTCGAATAGGTCTTTAGAGAATTGGGGCCGGAAATGGGAAAAACTCAGCGAAGCTTTTAAGACCAACCACTGGGTGTAGACCATTAGGATGAAGCTCGCATAGAAAGCGAGTGTTTCATGTTCAAACAGCAGTCCGTCGTAAACACCATGTGCAAGAATCGCGTAGATTAAAGAAGCAACGATGCCAATGTAATTCCGATGAACCCGCTGGTGGATGTACAATGCCAATCCAATCGAACCGCTGAACGCCATGTGCCCAATAGTGGAGGTCACAGCCCGCATGGCCAGCACAAAGAAAGGCGATTCCGACCCGAATGCGTACATCACATTCTCAATGGTGGCAAAACCGAGGGCAATGCACGATATATAGATCAGTCCATCGACGATTTCATCTACCTGATTTCGAATGAAGTGAAACAGCATGTAGAAAGCGAAGTACTTCGACAGCTCTTCAATCAATCCGATCTTAAATATGGCATCGTAGAAAGTGTGCTCCACATTGAGCGGTAAGTACATAAGTAAGGAAAGAGTCACAGAAATGATTCCGCCGGCGGCTCCAATGACGAGCATCACACTAAATGGCTCAGGCTCATAGATGTCGTAGCTTCTCAGAAGTAGCAAGTATGCTATTCCTATCATGAGTGCGATGAATACGACTAGGAGAGATATCATGTGAAGACTTCTAACTATGCAAGTATAGCAATCCTTTCAGGTGAATCCTAAGGAATTAAGTTTGTGAGAATACCGTCCTTTATGGAAGGTGTTAATTCCGCTTCTAGTGCCTGAAACTCACTTGGCTGAACTGGAGGACTGAGTTTGCCTTCGTCCAAAACATAAATAGAGTCGGTCAATTCACTCAGGCTCGCGAAAATGTGTGAAGAGAGTAAGATGGTTTTCCCTTTTGATTTGAGTTCCCGGATAATGGCTGCGATGAGCATGTTTCCTGCCAAGTCTACTCCATTAAAAGGTTCATCCAAAATAAAGATGTCGTTATTTTGAAGCAAGGCTCCCAGCAATGCTAATTTCTTCTTCATGCCTGTTGAATAATTGCTCGCATATTCGTGTAACGGCAGGTCGAAAATATTCTTGTCAGCAATGGCCACAGTAGGTAGTTTTCTCGCGTTCAGAACCAATGTTAAGTATTCCAACCCGGTCATCCTTGATAAGAAGAAGGGAGAAGTTGGAACATATCCAATGTGATCTTTGAGCAGTTCATATGGCGAATTGATCGTGCCTTCGAAGTTTTCTAAACCGCATAAACACTTGAACAAGGTTGTTTTTCCAGCACCATTTTTCCCGACAATGCCGCTGATAAGTCCTGCTTCCAACTTAAATTGAAATGAAGAGAGTACCTCTTTCTTGCCGTAGCTTTTTGAATCTAGTTGAACTTCTATCATGTGAGGAGAGGGGTTAATCGTTGTTTGCCATCCTTGAAGAATTTCGGAACCACAACCAGCAGCAATGGCGGAAACCAAAAACAAAGTCCTAGCAATAAGGCCTGGGCTACACCAATCTCATTTGGGTATGCTGAGTACTTTGCCAAGCGAAGGGCTAAAATGAAAAGGGTCGCAATTAAGTGTATAAGAATTACAATCATCCAGTCAGCTGAAGACAAGACAATAAGAAGAGTTGAAAAAATGTGAAATAGCAGCTGTTAAATGCCTCGTTCGGCCTCTTAGTTCGCGGTTTTCCCATTCAGCGTCCAATACAAAAGAGATGAAATGGTCTTTTGGGAAATCGGGAACAACTTCATCAAAGGACGTGGCAACATCTTGAACGAACGCCGCATTGTAATTCTTATACACTTAATTG
>JAQWQB010000135.1 GCA_029245065.1 Flavobacteriales bacterium
TCCACATTGGTAATAACACCAACAGTACCATCATCTCCAAAGGAATTTCTGCCGGAAAATCGCAGAACAGCTACCGCGGATTGGTGCAAATCAACAAGACCGCACACAATGCGCGAAACTTCAGCCAGTGTGATTCATTGCTGATGACAGACACCAGCGGTGCCCATACCTTCCCTTACATCGAAGTGAAGAACAAATCTGCCAAAGTAGAACACGAAGCAACGACCTCGAAGATTGGGGAAGACCAAATCTTTTACTGCTTGCAACGTGGACTAGACGAGGAGAAAGCTATTTCACTCATCGTTAACGGATATGCAAAAGACGTGCTCAATAAACTGCCAATGGAATTCGCAGTGGAAGCACAGAAATTGTTGGCCATTTCACTAGAAGGGTCAGTAGGATAAATCAAGAACTCAATTCGGCCACGGGCCAACAACGATAATACGTATGCTTAAGATCAACGATCTACACGCCTCAATTGAAGACAACGAAATCCTTCGCGGTCTCAGTTTAGAAGTTAAACCTGGAGAAGTTCACGCCATCATGGGCCCGAACGGATCTGGTAAAAGTACGCTTGCAAGTGTACTGGCAGGAAATGAAGACTATGAAGTAACAGGCGGTTCGGCTGAACTAGACGGCAAAGACCTGCTCGACATGGGAACGGAAGACCGTGCTCGTGAAGGACTGTTCCTTGCTTTTCAGTACCCAGTTGAAATCCCTGGAGTGAGTAACATCAACTTCTTGAGAGCTGCTTTGAAAGACATCCGCGAATACCGCAACTTGGCACCCTTGAGTGCAAGCGATTTCTTGAAGCTCGTGAAAGAGAAGTCGGCACTGGTTGAGTTGGATGGAAAACTCACCAACCGTTCGGTAAACGAAGGATTCTCTGGTGGAGAGAAAAAACGAAACGAAATCTTTCAAATGGCCATGTTGGAGCCCAAATTGGCCATCTTGGATGAGACCGATTCAGGATTGGACATCGATGCCTTGAAAGTGGTAGCACACGGGGTCAACACCATGCGCAGCCCAGAACGTTCGTTCATTGTGATTACCCACTACCAGCGTTTGTTGGATTACATCGTTCCTGATTTCGTTCACGTGCTCTACAAAGGACGCATTGTGAAGTCTGGAACAAAAGAATTGGCCCTGGAGCTCGAAGAGAAAGGGTACGATTGGATCAAAGAAGAAGTAACTGCATAACAAGATACCATGGAAGTGCTAAGCGCAACCGATCAAAAGAAAGAGGCCTTTTTAAAAGGTATTGCTGCAGCTTGTGAAACGCCGCTGAGCATGGGAGCTACCCAGCTTCGCGAAGCAGCTATGGCAACCCTTGAAAGCCAACCTGTTCCTACTACTCGCTCAGAAGCGTGGAAGTACACGCGTGTGACGCGTCTCATTGGTAAAACATGGAACAAGGGCGAAGCGCAAGAAAATGCCACTGAGTACTTCGTCCCAGAAGTAAACGGATGGAACATTGTCTTCGTCAACGGCCAATTTGATGCCGCACAAAGCACCATGCCTGACGCTGCCGGATTGACCGTGATGACCATGGCCGATGCATTGAAAGCAGGAAAACTAGACGCCCAGTGGGGATCGCTCACGCAGCAACAATCAGATTGGTTCGAGGCATTGAACATGGCCTTCGCCACAGATGGGTTGTACATTCATTTGGAAGCAAAAACAGCCATTGACCGTCCGATTTACCTCTTGCACCTGACCACCGGCGATGCTACGGCAGTTGTATCCCGTAATTTTATTCAGGTCGAAAAAGGCGCCAACCTCACCGTTGTGCAACACGCCGTTTCTGCTGAAGGAACAAGTGCCTACGTGAACATCGTTAACGAACACTTCGTTGCCGATAACGCGCAATTCAACTTCGAGAAGATCCAAGACGAAGCAGGCGAAATCTACCACCACAGCACAGAGTGGGCAGAACAAACCCGCGATAGCCGATACGACATTCGCAGCATTACCCTCCAAGGACATTGGGTGAGAAACAACCTGAACATCCGCGTGAACGGTGAAAACTGCGGCACCAATCTTTATGGCTCTTACATGCCAAACGGGAAGGAGCATATTGACAACCACACCATGGTTGACCACTTGATTCCGCATTGCGAGTCAAACGAAGTGTACAAAGGCATTGTGAATGATAAGTCGACTGCGGTATTCAACGGCAAGGTTTTCGTTCGTCCTGATGCACAGAAAACCAACGCCTTCCAGCAAAATGCCAACATTGTGTTGAGCGATGATGCCGAGATGTACTCCAAGCCAGAATTGGAAATTTATGCAGACGATGTGAAGTGCAGCCACGGTTCTACCACAGGGCAGTTTGACGAAGAAGCGGTGTACTACTTGCGCGCCAGAGGAATTGGTGAACAAAGTGCACGCATGCTCTTGGTGCAAGCCTTTGTTGCTGATGTGATGGATGCCATTTCCAACGATGCCCTGCGCGATTACTGCTTGAACAAACTTCAGGAAAGAGCCAGCGCATGACCGATCAGCTCCGGAGACTTGATCAATGGTTATTGGAACGCGACCTCGTCACATCACGAACACGCGCTGAAGCCATTATCAAAGAAGGAGGAGTAACGGTGAACGGAAGCGTTGTGGTTAGGCCGGGAAAGAAATTTGCCGAGCAAGACCACATTGAATTGATCAAAGAGCCCATGCCATGGGTTTCACGCGGCGCACTCAAATTGGTGGGCGCATTGGATGCATGGAACATTGATGTGACCAATCACCACTGCTTGGATGTAGGCGCCTCTACCGGAGGTTTTACTGAAGTACTGCTCTCACGTGGAGCAACCCATGTAGTAGCTGTTGATACGGGTACTGCGCAACTTGCGGCCAGCCTTATACAAGACGGCAGGGTGTTGAACTTGGAAAAAACCAACATCAAGGCCGTTACCGAAGAGCAACTTGAACACCCCATTGAGACAGCGGTTGTAGATGTGTCGTTCGTGAGCCTGTCGCAAATATTGCCTGAAATTGACCGACTCACTGCTTCGCCCCTCTCCCTCATTGCCTTGGTAAAACCACAGTTTGAGGTAGGCAGGGAATTGGTAGGAAAGAATGGCATTGTGCGGAAAGAAGCTGCCCGCCAAAGCGCTTTGAAGAAAGTGATAAAATTGGCCAAAGAACTCGGTTTCACCTTGAACGGAAGCATCGATTCTCCTATCCAAGGGGGCGATGGAAACCATGAATACTTGATTTACTTACAGAAATGATTGAGACCACAGAGCAGTACGATACTGAGCGCATCAGACGCGATTTCCCGATCTTGAACCAATACGTGAATGACCGTCCGCTTATTTATTTTGACAACGCCGCCAGCAGTCAAAAACCCATTCCTGTGATTGAAAGTTTGCGTGAGTATTACACGCACTACCATTCCAACATCCACCGAGGGGTGCACCATTTGGCGCAATTGGCCACCGAAGGCTATGAAGCCGCGCGCACCAAGGTGAAAAACCACCTGAACGCGAGCAAGCGCGAGGAAATCATCTTTACTTATGGCACCACAGACGGCATCAATTTGGTGGCGCAAGCGTGGGGTCGGGCGAACATTGCTGCGGGAGACATCATACTCATTTCTGCGTTGGAACACCATTCCAACATGGTTCCATGGCAGCAAGTAGCGCAAGAGAAAGGCGCTTCTATTGAAGTCATTCCTATTGATGACCATGGCACCCTGGACCAAGAGGCCTATGCACAACTATTGGCCAAAAAGCCCAAGCTAGTAGCGTTCAACCACGTGTCCAACGCACTTGGCACGATTAATCCGGCCAAAGAAATGATTGCCGCGGCACATGCTGCAGGGGCCATCACCTTATTAGATGGGGCGCAAGCCATTCCCCACCTGAAAGTAGATGTAAAGGACTTGGGTTGCGACTTCTACGCCTTCTCAGGACACAAAGCCTACGGCCCAACCGGTACAGGCGTCTTGTACGGAAAAGAAGCGCTCTTAGAGGCCATGCCTCCTTGGCGTGGAGGAGGCGAAATGATTGCCAGCGTGAGCTATACAGAATCTACTTACAATGCCTTGCCGTATAAGTTTGAGGCCGGCACCCCCAATATTGCAGATACCATTGCCTTGGGCGTAGCCATAGACTACCTCAATGAATTGGGCGTAGAAAACATCGCGGCCCACGAACACGAATTGACCACGTATGCCACGGAGCAGATGATGAACATCCCCGACATGCGCATCATTGGGCAATCGCCAGACAAAGCCGGCGTCATCTCTTTCTTGGTGGGCGAAATCCATCCGTTTGACCTCGGCACCTTGTTAGACAAACTGGGAATAGCCGTGCGCACAGGCCACCACTGCACAGAACCGTTGATGAACAGACTGGGCATTCCCGGCACCATTCGCGCCTCTTTTGCTGCCTACAACACCAAGCGTGAAATAGACCAGTTTATGGTTTCGTTGGAACGTTGTGTGGGGATGTTGTCTTAAATAGGTTTTCGCCGGGGTGCACGCAACCAGGACGCAAAACAAAGACGCACGACAAAGATTCACGACAGGGACGCACGCAACCGGGGCGTCCGTGTCTTATGGAGATCCCTGAGCCTGTCGAAGGGTTGGTGAATCATAGATCACGGTAGTTAATAGTTGGAGATACCTCGGCACTTCGATAAACTCAGCCACCCAACCCAACAATTGAAATTTCTTGACCCCCACTACCTCAACAACAGCACCTGCCCTTTCTCACGAAAAAACGCACCTGCATTCCTCCCTTCAATCAACCACGTATAAACGCCTTCATTCGCATAGTGCGCTCCGCCTTTCACATCTCCTACCCACGCAGTGTTCACATCAGTGGTTTCAAATATTTGCTCTCCCCACCTATTGAAAATCACCAAGTGGTACTCTTTCCATGGACAGCGCAAAACGGGCAGGAATTGGTCGTTGAGGTTGTCAGCGTTGGGGGTGAAGGAATTGGGGACGAATAGTTGCGCTGGATAACAATCACATGCGTTGGCTTCATTGGCTATGGTGAATTCTTGTTCACCACACGCCTCGGTTTGAAAGGAAATGGAATAGGTTTGGTCAGCCTCGTGTTCGTCTAGGGTAAATTCGTGGATTCCATTGCTGTATAAATACTGTTCTAATTCTTCCATACACAAGGTACTAGGAACATTCACAATCGCTTCGTACCAATCTGGAGCTACGACCGTAAACTGAACACTTTGAGCACATCCCGCGGTTTGAGCTTCGAGTGTTAGTTCAAATGAATCTCCTTGTTGAACGTCGAATTCAAAAATTGGAAGGTTACCATCAAACCAAACAGCAACACTATCCAGAGGTATTGTTTCAGAATTGCAGGAAATAATTGTTTCATTGACGTCTAATAGGGTTTCCAATTGATCAACCATCATATGGAGTTCTGCACTACCACAACTATTACCTAATAGCCCAATAAACTCTTCATTTGAATGCATTACAATTGTGTTTCCTAACAAACCCTCTTGTGAATCAGAAAAAACAACTTCCTCAAAAGTTAATTCCAAAACAGCATTTGGACAAATAGCAGTGTCCAGATAGAAAGGAGCAGGAGGCTCCAGTACCTCAAAAGAGTATACCGTATTAAGTAAGCACTCATTGTCATTTACAATACAATGGAGTTCAAAACTTGGTGCCAAACTACTGTCAATTGGTATGATTACGTCTTCATTTATAAACACCATGTCTTCAAATAAATATTCTATTTCAAAGTCAGACTCATTGTCGAACTCCAAGGACAATGTATCATTAAGGCAGATCGTTTCTGGAATTTCTATTGAATAAGATAAATCACATGGGATATTGCAGTTTGTATAGGTCGTACCCAATGTGATCGTATCCATTTGCAATGGATAATTATACATCGGCGGCATGGGATTAGCCTGTAATGAAATACTCTGGAATACCACGTTCTGAGGCTCTAATAACTCGTAACTTATTTCGTAATCACAATGATTGACCGCCTCGTTATTGAAGTGGATAAGTGAACCCGACGTTAGCCCTTCTCCATTTTGGACTGACTTAACTATCAAAGACACACCGTTTCCTTCAAAACTCAAACCGACACCAGATACATCAGATACATATTCATTTGCGTTAGGCAGAGATGAGAATTGTGCCATAGTATTTCCAGCGGTATCCAATTTCCAAATAATAGTTTTGGAAATGGAATCTTCGTATTGATTCCCTAAGACTAGGAAAGACTCTTCGTCGAGAATTACAACATCCGTAAGTTTCACACTGTGACTACTTGTTGATCTCCGACACCAATTAATCTCGTTCAAATCAGCAGAAATTCCCAGCACCCATGCCTAGGTGCCAATGAACATTGATGAAGTATAACCAACAACCACTAAGGTCTCTCCGACAAGTTTTGTAGAGAAAAACAACTCGGTGTCATTTGAGGTGAAGACCAACTCCTCCTCAAACTGACCGTCAGAGTTTAATTTTATTATAAGTCCATGATGGGTGTCATCAAATGATTCGGTATTGCCACACACGACTATACTGCCACCTATTTTACTAATTCCATAAAAGTGTTCGTTATCTGGTCCGCCGTAATGAAAAGACCAAATCACATCCCCTTCAGGGTTAATTTTTTGAACATACCCATCGGTAGAACCAAAAGAAATACTTGTGGTAGAACCACAAACGAGGATGTCTCCATTTTCAACTTCAAGAATATCTCTTGGAGTGTCATGATTGTTTAGAGAGATAAATTGCCTCGACCATATGAGTTCCCCTTCAGACGATAGTTTACTATAAAATATATCCCTTGCCGATGTTATGGACTCTTGTGAATAACCTACAACGAATAATGTGGAATCGGACAAATACTTTATCACAACGTTTTTACCTGAATCAATCGATTCGGTGCCAATAACTTTTGACCAAATTAGATTTTCATCAGAATCTAATTTCGTTATCAACACATCGTCTTGACCTAAAGGTCCATCTCCTATTGTCCCGGCAATGTAACGTTTAGTTCTTCATCGTAAGTTATCGAATGTAATTCAACTCCAGAATATCCATTTTCAGAGAAAATTTCTAGTTCAGAGTTTTGACCATATACCACTTTGAGCAACGAAAATATCGTTACCGCGACAAAGAAGACTTTCATTAGTTTAATTGAAAGTTGAATATAACGATTTTAGTTTTATCGCTTCGCTATCCCAGGAGTGTTCTTTTCTAGAGAAATAAGCCTCTGATTCAGAAGCTTTTGACATATATAGTCTGTGATCTTCTATGATGTTCTTTAAGGCAATTGCACAGGAGCTATGCTGGCCGGCATCAAAGTTAGGAGCATAAACACCGTTTTGTGTTATTCGCAGAAGAGGAGCCGAGTTACTAACTAGTAATGGTCTTTTGGATAAGAGTCCATGATAAAGTTTATGTGGGACTGTATTGTTGCAATGGCCGTTGCTCTTGTGAGGAATTATATTTAAGTCGGCATTTCGCATCAAATAAGGAATTGACTTCAAAGGCACGGGTGAATGAAAAAAAACTCTGTGATCAATCTTGTTTTCATTTACGAGTGTTTTTAAGTGAGCAATATTGTCTCGATGTCCAGACCCGAAAATATGTAACACAACATTTACTGTCTCATTTCGTTCTAGTTCACCTAGAGCCAAAATAACATCATCTAACCCTCTGTGAGGACCTATACCCCCTGTATATAGTACATTGAAGGTATCCTCCTCAAAAGGCAAGTCACAAACTTCAATTTCATCAAAAAAACTGGGATCCTCCGAGTTTGTAATTATCGTTATTTTAGAGTCATCAACATTGAATTCGCTCAAGAGCTTGTTCTTCATTTCTTCAACAACCGCTATTACATGATCCGCGTGTTCTACAGCAAAACGCTCTTTCTTTTTCCATCGACCAGAGTTAAACAACAACTTGTTCTTGAACCTTATAATCTTAGATTTCCTCCATTGAAACCAAGTATCCAAAGCTTCAGGGAAATTTTCATGCAAGTCAAGTATTAACGGTATCTCAAACCTCGATGAGATTTTATACACCGTCTTAAACTGTGGTAAATCATGAACGTGAATGATATCAAAATTTCCATTTTTCACTATTGTCCGTAGTCGATTTGACATAAATGGATCTGTTCCAAACAATGAAATTAAAATCTCCCGGAATCCTTTTGATATTTTCCTTGTAGAGGGTCCAAAAAAGAAGTTAGAAATAAACTCATGAGTATTCTTTGAGTTTTTTGCGCACATTAAGTGAACTTCTACTTCACCCTCCAATGCAGCGATTTCTTTTTGGACTCTAACATCCATTGGATAAGTTCCATCTAAAACGAAAAGCACTCTTTTTATCATTTCCTAACCCTCAATAACCCCCACCAACTTCTTGCACAACGCTTCCCTGCTGTAAGCCTCGGCATTGCCTGTGGCATGGGTGGTTTTCAGTGCAAAGATATGTTCTTTCGTTACGTGGTCCCAATGCACGGCGGCGCCAGCGCCCACTTTTTGTAGCAAGAGGTCCAGGTCGCCAGCTGGTGGGCCTACCGCTAATACCGGACGTTGTGCTACCAAGTACTCAAATACCTTTCCCGTTAAAATGCCCTTCGCATTCTTGCTGCGGTTCACCACCAAGAGCAAGGCATGACTGGTACGTTGCGCCTGCATGACCTCATCATGGGGTAAGTAGGGAATGTGTACCAAGCGATCAGCAATGCCGGCCTCCTCCATGCTGGTGCGCACCGAATGGTCCATGGTGCCTACCACCTTAATGCGCAATTTCTCTTTTAAATACGGGTCTTCGGCACACGCCTCAGCAATGGCCTTCCACAAGGTGGGCACATTGCGGGCCGGCGAAAAACTACCTATGTGGGCCAAGGTGAAAAACTCATCCAAGGCCACGGGCGCTTGCGCGGCCACGTCCAAGGCATCAAACCCATTGGGAATGGTGATGACCTTGTCGCCATGGTTTTTTCTGCCTGGCTGCACCGGCGTAGTCAATAGGCGTTCATTGAACTCATGCTGCATGGTAGCCCCTATCACCAGCACCTTGTCTGCCCAAGACAGCACTTCTTTTTCCAAGCGTTTGTGCTTGGCATCTGAACGCTTGGTGAGTTGAAGGTCGCTGTAAAAGTCAATGTTCGTCCACGGATCACGGAAATCAGCAATCCACTTCACACCCAATTTCTTGCGCAAGCCTAAACCAATGAGGTGCATGCTATGCGGCGGCCCGGTGGTAATAATGGCATCTACCGGATAGTCTTTTAAATACTTTTCCAAGTACTTGATGCTGGGCTTGATCCAAAACTTACGCGCATCGGGAATAAAGAAGTTCCCCCTGATCCAGCGCATGGCCATCTCTACCTTTCCGGGCTTCTCCTTCTCACTCAAAAACCCCGTGTTGATGTTGTCATCTTGCTTCATGCCCACCAGCGCCTTGTAAATGCTGTACGGTTCAAGAATCTTTCGGGTAATGACTTCAGCCTCTGGCGGAATGTCGGCCAGCAAGCTTTCATCTACACTGGGCATCTCTGGGTTGGAAGGGGTGTAAATCACCGGCTGCCATCCGTTTTGAGGTAGGTACTTGGCGAATTTCAGCCAGCGTTGCACACCGCTTCCTCCGGCAGGCGGCCAGTAGTAGGTGATGATTAAGACACGTTTGAGTGCGGGCATGTGCAAAGGTATGAAAGGAAGGGATAATTGCAGGGTCGGCTAACCAGCCGACCTTATTAATTAAAAAGTGTTTCTTTCCACCTTTTTTCTTCACGGTCCCTGAGGCGCTCGAAGGGAAAGGTGGAGCCATCCTTCCATAAAGTCAAGAACCTTTCTAAAAGGTATGGTCACTGAGACTAGGTCACTGAGTTTATCGAAGTGCTATTAGAATGCAAACTCACCTTGGTCACCCTTGATGGTATTATTCATCGCCCTCAGCCAAGGCTTAAACACTGCATTCAAATGACGGAGTTTCAGTGTGAAATTGCACGGGTCACGTGATAAGGTCAGGCCTGTAGGATGAATCAACGGGTTGGATGATTTGAAACGCTTCGTTCATTCCTTCCATAGAAGCACTACTGCACTTCAAACTCAACCAACTCCCACTTCCCATCCATTAAATCCAGGTTTTCGCAAGAAATAAGCCCAATTCCTTGGCCCATTTGGTAACGGTATCGGTTGCCTTCACAGGGGTTTAAGGAGAAAATTGGTCCTGAAATGGTGAATGTATTTACGTTGTTGAAACTCAAAATTTCAACATTGGAAACATCTTCCACGAAATTTAGATCATCGCCGTTGCCAAGATCTAAGCACCAACCGTTAAAACTGAGGTCAGTATATAGTGGTAAGAAAAAATTCGAATTCTGAATTGAATTCACCAGCCCATTATCTTGGTAATCTGTTCGTGACATCCATACTCTTCGCTTTTCGCATCCGCCATTGAGCCACGATCCATTTTGAGTTTCCTCCTGGTAAAACGCGAAATCGGCATTTTCAAATGTTCTAGACATTCGAGTGAAATAACCTGCTTCTTTATCCCCATTTAAAATGACAAAATGTTCATACACCGTAAACGTATCTCGCTCCAGAGTGATGGTAATTATATTTGTACCTTAGTTATTGATAGTCAGCTTACTTCAACTGTAAAATGGATCGTTCAAAAATAATCCCAGTTCTTCTTACTCCACTTTTGCTCATCGGCCTATTTTTTCAAGCTGATGGACAAACGTGGAGTAAAACCTTCTCTGAAATTGAAGTCGGTTCTGGAAACAGCACGCGGATTATGGTTTCTGAGAATGATGAAATTTTCATTGATGAAGTGCAAGTGATGTTGCCAAACCAAGTAGCTCGGATTCGTAAAATAGACGCTTTTGATGGAGCAGAAATAGGTTCAAACACACTTGAATTGCCCTTGACAACAATTTATTACTCTCAACGAGGTAGCAGCGATTTATCTGAAGATGGATTGGTGAGCGCCTATTCAAGCTCAAGGTAACTCCACAATTTTTAGAACACTCAACTTAAACCTTGAGTTAACTCATGAGATTATAATATAACAGGAAGAAATATTGAAGTCAGTGACGACAATCATATTTTGATCTCAGCCTTATACTATGACCCTGATACATTTGCGGAATGCAGTTTTCTAGCTTTTGATGATGATCGTCTTATTATCCTATGTGACCCAGAAGGAAATGAAGTTTGGCGTTATGATGGAGATGAAAATTGTCAATACGATAATTTTCCAAAAGCCATTTTCACAAGCACCAATGAAATCATCGTGGGATGTGGAGATTACGATCCTGATTTCGACCCGCCCTTTGAACACCAAGAAGGATTCTATATCCCTACGGTTTCTAAACTAAACATGGATGGCGAAGAACTATGGAGCGTTCCAATAGGAGAGCATGGTATTTCTGCTTCAGTTTTTTCGGTTGTTGAAACAGAAGAAGGTGACTTCGTTGCCGTTGGAACTCGTTTTAGCCTTGTAGGCGGACAATGGGAAGGTTTCGTAGCCAAAATATCTAGTGAGGGTGCAATCCTCTGGAATCATAACTATCGTTATGAACCAGATAGGCCAAGTAGATTGCATGATGTAGCAATATTGTCAGACGGGCGAATTGCCTGCAGTGGTCTAGCAGAAATTTCGGTCGGAAATAATGCTAGAGAAAGCTGGGTTATGGTTCTGGACCAAGACGGTTGTCTAGAAGAAGATTGTGGAACTGCCGTAAATGAAAACCCTGAGTCCCCATTTAGCATCTACCCCAACCCTGCCACCAACCAACTCAACCTCTCGTGGTCAACAACTATCCACGGAAAAGCATTGGTCCGAATGACTACACTAGCGGGCAAAATAGTGCTTGAAGAAGAAACCACCACCTCACAACAACACACCATTGACACATCAGCTTTAGCGGAAGGATTTTACCTGCTCACCGTACAAATGAATAACCAGTGGTACGTTGAGAAAGTAGTGGTGAGAGGAGAGTAAGGAGTTTGGAGTAGGTGCAGAAAGAGAATAGTAAAGAGTGAAACGTATCCGCCGTAGCTTTAGCGAAGGCGGAGAGTTTTTGTAGCCACGAGCCTAGCTCGTGGTACGTTAAGAGAACAGAGTCTTGAGTAGGGAGTCTTGAGTACGGAGTTTCGAGTAGAACGTTATTGTAGCCACCAGTCTAGCTCGTGGTATCACGACGTACATACCCAACGTTTATTCATTGAATTGCAATCGCCGAAGCTTTGCGCAAGCAAAGCGTAGGCGATGCAACCTTTTCCCCCTTCCCCTAGTTTTCAATCTGTGCGGTATAAAACCCGCTCAAGAAATCATGAAAATCATCACGGATTTCTAGCTTTCCAAGGATTACCAATCCTAAATTGCTGCGAACCGATTGATTTTTAATACCTTCTATCGCAATTTGAAAACTTTTAAACCCATGAGAATACTTTCCGCTCTCTTTGCAGTTATGCTGTCCCTGGTGTCAGTTACTGCCTCATCACAATTCCTGTGTGACAACACAGAAGTAATTGTGACCCTCGAAACTGGCAATTGGGCCAGTGAAATCGACTTCACCATCAATGATGAATTCGGTAATCCCCTTCTAACATTTTCTGATCTTGGAATTAACCTAGAGAATAACTCAGTCTACACGGCTGTTTTGTGCTTGGATCCAGGATGTTACAACATCAGCATGATTGACCTGTTCGGTGACGGATGGAACGGTGCTGAAATCACTGTTTCTTATTTAGATGTGGTGTTAGCCCTTGGAGGACTGTTGGAAGGAGAGTATGGAGAAGTTGGGTTCGGTGTGCTAACAGATGATTGTGGTGAAGTAACCATCCCTGGATGTACAGATCAAGAAGCATTGAACTTTGAGCCGTGGGCTACAGAAGACGATGGCTCTTGTGAATACGCGTTCTCTTGTGAAGAGGGTGTTCAGGCCATGATGTACGTATGTACATTCTCAAATGGCGAAGAAGTAAGCATCAACGTATTGGACGACGAAGGGAACTCTGTTTTTTCAGTTGAAAACCAAACGTCTTCAATTGTTTACTACGATCTATGCTTAGAAGAAGGCATCTGCTACACAGTAGAAATGTCGAACAGCGAAGGAAACAATGGATGGTACAACGGTTACTTCTGGGTAACAGTTGATGGTGTTCAAATCATTGAAGACGAATTGGACGCAGACGCTTCTGAAGGCGTAACATACATGTCTATCGACGGAAGCTGTCCATCTTACGGATGTACAGATCCTGAAGCATTGAACTACGACGGTGACGCCAACGAAGACGATGGCTCATGCGAATACCCTGAGGCATGTGACGATAACCTAGTTATCTCTAGCATTTTCACAGGAACATTCGGAGGAGAAATTGAATGGCAATTGGTTGACGCTGATAACAACGTGGTATTTGAAGGTGGTGAGTACGCTTCGAACGAAACGTACACAGACTACGCATGTATTGCAGATGGTTGCTATACATTGGTCATGATTGACACCTTCGGCGACGGATGGAACGGTGGCGAAATCGAATTGAGCATTGGTGGTGAGACCATCGCTGTTGGCTCTTTCGAAACAGGCGTCCTAAGTCTATTGACCGTTTCTATTAATAGCGACGATTGCGAAGAAATTATTCTTGGATGTACTGATCCAGAAGCATTGAACTACAATGCAGATGCAGAATTTGATGACGGTTCTTGTGAATACCCAATTCTAGGGTGTATGGATGAAGCAGCATTGAACTACAACCCTTGGGCAAACGAAGACGACGGTTCTTGTGAATACCCAATTGAATGCGAAGAAGGTACTGTGCTAGCGCAAGTGTACATCTGCACATTCGGTGGCGGTGAAAACGTTGCCATGGAAATCGTTGATAGCGAAGGAAACATTGTGTTCAGTCAATTTGACCTGAACAACGGACAAATAGCATATTTCGACGTTTGCCTTGATCCTGAGATGTGTTACACCGTAAACATGTACAACACGGCTGATGAAGGCGGATGGTACGGTGGATACTACTGGATCAACATCGACGGTGTTCAAGTAAGCACTGACGATTTGGATGATGACCTCATCTTCGAACAAGTATACTTCGGAGACGGATGTCCGAACCCAGGTTGCATGGATCCAGACGCATTGAACTATGACGAAGATGCCAACGAAGAAGACGGTTCTTGCGAATACCCTGAAGAGTGTGACGCCAACCTAATTGCAGTGAATACCACAACAGGAACGTTCGGTGGTGAAATGACATGGGAAATTGCAGACAATGAAGGCACCGTTGTAATGACAGGTGGCGGATATGCTTCCAACTCAGATTACACTGATTATACCTGTCTTGAAGACGGATGTTACTCTGTATTCTTGTATGATTCATTCGGTGACGGTTGGGATTCTGGATTCATGGAAATTACCATGGACGGTGAAACGCTATTGATTGCAACTATTGATCAAGGAGATTTCGCGGTAGCAACACTTCCTCTCAACTCTGACGATTGTGCAGAAATTGTGAGCGGTTGTACCAACCCTGAAGCCTTGAACTACAATCCAGAAGCACAGTATGATGATGGTTCTTGTATCTATCCTATCTACGGATGTATGGATGAAGAAGCACTGAACTACAATCCGTGGGCAAACACAGACGATGGTTCTTGCCAGTACCCAATTGAATGTGACGCCAACACGGTGATGATTACAACATTCGGTGGTACGTTCCCTGGTGAAATTTCTTGGGAAGTGATTGATGATGAAGGAAATGTTGACGCTGCATTCGGAATGCAGTATGGTGACAGTCTTTTCTCTGCTCAAGCTGTTTGTCTAGAAGACGGATGCTACACCATGGTGATGTACGATTCATTCGGCGACGGATGGAACGGCGGTTTCGTAGAGTTGATGATGGACGGAGTCTACATTGCAGGCGGTACATTTGAAACAGGCGACATGAGTGCCTTTACGTTCGGTATCAATACAGATGATTGCGAAGGCATTATCACTGGTTGTACTGATCCAGAAGCATTGAACTACAATGAAGAAGCTGAGTACGATGATGGTTCTTGTGAATACCTAATCCTAGGTTGTACAGACCCTGCAGCACTTAACTACAACTACTACGCAAATGAAGACGATGGTTCTTGTATCTATCCACTCGAGTGCGAAGACGGATTGGTACTTGCCCAAGTGTACGTATGCACATTCTCTAACGGAGATGACGTGGCCATGGACATTGTAGACGAAGAAGGAAACGTAGTGTTTGAAGCTGATGGATTGGGCGATGTGGCCATTGCATACTTCGATGTATGCCTGGATCCTGATATGTGCTACACAGTGAACATGAGCAACACTGCTGGAAACGGCGGATGGTACGGTGGTTACTACTGGATCAATTTTGGTGGTGAGCAAATCAGCACAGAGTCATTGGATCAGGACGCAACCAATGAATCAGTTAACTTCTCTATCAACGGAACATGTGAAGACGAAATCGTATTCGGCTGTACAGATGAAGAAGCAATAAACTACAACGAAGATGCTGACGAAGACGATGGTTCTTGTGAATACGCTGAGCCGTGTGATGCGAACGAAGTATTGTTCACAGCACAAACAGGAAACTGGGCAAACGAAATCTCTTGGTCTATCTGGAACAGCGATAGTACTGAAGTGGCTTACGGAGGATTCTACGAATCAAACACCGTAATTACGGAAGACCTCTGCCTAGAAGACGGATGCTACACGTTCAACATGTTCGACTCATTCGGTGACGGATGGAACGGTGCAATCGTAGTATTGGTGATTGATGAATTCACAGCTATCAGCTTCGAATTGACAACAGGAAGCTTTGACTCAGCGCAGTTCAGCATCAATGCAGATTGTGACGAAGAAGCGGTACTTGGGTGCACTGATCCAGAAGCATTGAACTTCAACTTCAACGCAACAGAAGATGATGGTTCTTGTATCTACCCAGGTATCTACGAAGATCCAATGTACATGTGGACAGATCACGAAACAGCAATTGAGTTTGGATTGGCTCCAAACCCATCTGACAACTTCGTATTCTTGACATTCAATCAAATCAATCCAACTGAGCGCCTTACGGTTGATATTTATGACGCTGTTGGAAGATTGGTACTTACGAAGGATTTCGGTCTAAACCTTGAGTACTTCACAACAGACATGAACCTAGAATCACTTGAAAGTGGTGCTTACATGGTTGTTGTTACCAATGGTACTTCTACGACTACTGAACGCTTGATCAAGCAGTAACGGAAACGGAAATACACATTTTGAAGCGGGCTCCTAATTGGGGCCCGCTTTTTTTATTTATTCCCCTTAAGCCTAGCTTTTGCACCTTCTTCTATACAGTCTGTTCATCGTTGTGCTCTGTATTCCTGCTTCGGCACAAGATACCTACCTCGATAGCATCAATGTATTGCTAGCGTCCAACCCTGGAGAGGAACGTACCGCAGAATTACTTTGGGATGCCGCGTATTACACCTTGGATATCGACGAGACGTATACAAGACAGTATACAGAGCCCTTGTTGGAACTTCCAACCATTAAAGCAGATAGCACCCTACTAATTGAAGCGTTACGAGTACAGTCTGATGCGGATAGGTGGACCGGAAAATACACCAAGGGTATCGAAAATTTTAAGACGTGTTATGACTACTACACACGTATGCAAGACACCACGAACATCATTTTCTGCGCCAATCATTTAGGCAGCATGAAGGTGTTTATGGGCTACAACCAAGAGGCACAGAAATACATCTTTGAAGTGTATGACCTCACCAAGGCTCAAGGAGATCCTGCCGAGATTGGTCATGCCACCAACGGACTAGCCATTTTCTACACTAACATCGGTCAAGACGACAAAGGAATTGAGCGTTACATAGAGGCACTTGAAATTTTTGAGGAGGTGCAAGACACCATCGGTCAAGGCAGACTAGACACCTTGCTAAACTACCCCCGCGGATTAGGCTTTCACTTTGATTTCATGGGCTACCTACGTTCAGAACAAGGCAGGCATGAAGAAGCATATGAGATGTACACTACTGCACTCACCATTCGAAAAGAGCTTCCTAGCAATTACAACATCAGTGAGTCGCGGGTTTGTGTTGCCTCATCACTCTTCGAACTGGGCCGATATGACGAAGCCATTCAACAAGCACAAATCATACTTGATGAAGAGCGCATTCAACTGCACTTGGACATTGAAGACGTAGAGATTGATGTAGATACGCTGGTACCTCTCGGGCTCATCATCAACGAACTCGTTACCAACTCGCTCAAGTATGCTTTCCCAGGAGAGCGCTTAGGCAAGTTGAACATCAACTTACGTGAAGAAGCTGAACGCCTCAAACTCACCGTAACTGATGATGGGGTGGGCTATGACAAAACCACCACCAAGCAAAGTTCGTTTGGCAACAAGCTCATCGCCTCCTTGACCAAGCAACTCAAGGGAGAAATGACCGCCTTGGCCACCAGCGGCACCGAAGTCAGCATTGCTTTCAAGCAATACAAGCTATCCCGCCGCTAAAAAAGGGCGCCCCGCCTGCGTGCGTCCTGTCAAAAGAGAAGATTCGTACCTTCACACCATGCGCCTCTCGCACTGTGCTATGTTAATCCTCCTGCTCTTGGCTTCCTGTTCCGAAGTCGAAAGGCCGTTGCCTGCAACATTATTTGAATACCTCGAAGCGCCCGAAACAGGAGTTACCTTCCAAAACGAAATCAACGAACGGGTTGGTCGGAACGTTGGAACCTATGATTACATGTACAACGGTGGCGGCGTGGCCATCGTAGACCTGAACAACGACGGTCTTCCAGATCTCGTGTTTTGTGGCAACGATGTGCCTTCGGAAATTTACCAGAACAACGGTGATTTTCAATTCGAAAACAAGACCGAAAACAGCGGAGTGCATCACGGTGGTTGGACCACCGGAGTGACCATCGTAGACATCAACCAAGACGGACTTCAAGACATCTATTTTTCGCGTAGCGGACCTGATTTCAAGATAGAAACGACGACCAACCTGCTGTACATCAACCAAGGCGATTTTACGTTCACAGAAGAAGCGAAGAACTACGGCATCAACGACAGAGGCCTCTCTAGCCAGTCAGTGTTTTTCGATAAAGATGCAGATGGCGACCTAGATCTGCTGGTATTGAATCACAGTGTGCGCAATTGGGCCAACCGTCCTTCAGAATGGCTACAACACGAACGCACCTTATCGGAATTAAGCAGGGAACGCTACCTCAACAAGTGGTACGAGCGCACTTCGCCCACCTCCTTTGAAGAAATGGCTCCCTCTTCTTTTTCAAGGGAGAGCGTGCCCACTCCTGGTTTCAGTCTGAGCGCAAGTATTGCCGATTTCGACAACAATCAAAAGCCAGGCATTTTCATCACCAACGACTTCTTCATCCAAGATCAATTGTACGCTTCAGGCAAAAATGGATGGCGAAATAAGATCAAAGAGAAGTTCCATCACACCAGTTTCTACTCCATGGGTTCTGATGCCGCCGACTTCAACAATGATGGACTAGTAGATCTCATGGTGGCAGACATGAGTCCCAGTGATCACATCAGAAGCAAAGTGCTGATGCCTGCCATGGACACCGCCCAATTTCGCTACCTGGAACGCATGCATTTTATGGGCCAATTCATGTTCAATGCCTTGTACATGAACGCGGGAGACGGTGCCATGAGCGACATTGCGCAACTGGCCGGAGTAGCACAAACGGATTGGAGTTGGGCACCCCTATTTGCCGACTTAGACAACGACGGTTGGAAAGACTTATACGTCACCAACGGCGTCTACCGAGCGGTTACCAACAATGATTGGCGAAAAGAAGTGGTGGAGGCCATCAATGCAGATTCACTCACGCAAGAATTGTACTACCAGTTACTTCTTGACGCACCCCAAACACCCATGGTCAACGCGGTCTTCAAAAACACTACTGGCCTCCAATTTAGCGACCAAGCAAGCGAATGGGGCTTGACCCAACCGACGTTTTCACAAGGGTTGGCCATGGGCGATTTAGACCAAGACGGCGATCTTGACATTGTCACCAATAACCTCGGCCAGCCCGCTTCCATCATTCGCAATACGGCTGCAGACCGAGGAAACAATTTCATCCGAATCACCTTAGAAAACCCTGAAGTTGACGGGGCAAAAGTGACCATTTGGGCCAATGGTAAGCAACAACTTCAAGAATACCGCTTCACCCGAGGGTACCAAAGTTTTTCAGAGCCGGTGCTCCATTTCGGCTTGGGAACAGCCACCACCGTTGATAGCATCCGCGTAGTTTGGCCAAACGGCGAACGAACCCGTCATGACCAGCTGGCCATCAACCAACGACATAGCTTGCAGAAAACATCGCCCATCGCCACTGCCAAAGACAAGATACCAACAGAATTAACTTATTGGAATATTGGAATGGCATTTCAAGGTCTGAGTCCAACGCACCGAGAGAATAACTTTGACGACTTTAAGAAAGAGCAACTGCTTCCGCACCGCACGTCTGCCATGGGACCGGGGCTTGCCGTGGCAGATATCAATGGAGACGGACTAGATGATGTTTTCTTAGGCGGGGCGAAAGGGCAAGCTTCACAAATCAGGATTCAAACCGCCAATGGGTTTTTCCAGCCCATGGTGCAAAATGTCTTCCAGCAAGAACGTGATGGCGAGGTGCTTGGTGCGGCATTTTTTGATTTCGACCAAGATGGAGACCAAGATCTTTACGTGGCTAGAGGTGGCGGAGGTGATGTAGAGGAAACGCCTGAATTATGGCAAGACTTGCTGTATGTGAATGACGGCCAAGGCAGCTTTTCGGTCTCAACGTCACTCCCATCCATGCCTCATTCAACACAGGCCATTGTAACCTTCGACTTCGACCAAGACGGCGACCTTGACGTCTTTGTAGGAGGAAGAAACACGCCAGGTCTTTACCCGTTCGGCACGCGAAGTTTTCTCTTGCGCAACGAAGCGGGAACATTCACAGATGCAACGGAAGATTGTGCGCCTTGGCTGCTAAATTCGAACATGATCACAGATGCCGTTTGGCTTCAGAACACCACCTATCCCTTGCTAATTGTTGTGGGCGAATGGATGGAGCCCCAAGCGCTTGAGCTTAGAAATACGGAATCGGGCTATTCGTTGGTTCCATTGACCATAGACGCCTTTGTCAATCAAAGTGGGTGGTGGCACAGCATCAATCACCTCGAGGTCAATGACGAAGAGCTAATTGTGTTGGGGAACCATGGACTCAACACCAAGTTCCATCCAACTCGTCAAAAACCGCTGCACCTCTATGCGGGCGATTTCGATCAAAATGGCGTGTCAGACATTGTGTTGAGCAAGCACTACCAAGGACAGTTGGTGCCCATTCGGGGGCTGGCCTGCAGCAGCGGTCAGATTCCCGATATCAAAGAGCGCTTCCCTACGTATGAAGCCTTTGCCGAAGCCGACCTCGCTTCCATTCTAGGGATCGATGACTTGGAGGAAGTGCAATCGTTCATCGCCACTACATTCGAAAGTGGGTTCATCCGTCTCAAAGATGGAAGACTAACTGACTTCGAACCCTTTCCTATGAATGCACAAGTCTCTCCCATTATGGACGCCATTGCAATTGATAACGATGTGATCGTTTCAGGGAACCTCTTTACCACGGAAATTGAGACGGTTCCAAATGACGCCGGATTTGGTACTGTTTTGCGCTTTGATCTCGGAGGGCTGACGGTTCATAGCCCAATCTTCTCTGGTGTATTCCTGCCTCAAGATGTGCGCAAGATGCGGGCCATCAACCTGTCTTCAGAACAGATTCCCGGATTTGTTGCAGCAACTAACAACGGGGAAGTCGAGATTATAATGAAGGGGCAAGAATAACAAGTGGACTTCCAAGTAAAAGACGAAATCAAATCACCGTTCTGGTCGAAGAATCAGTGAAGCGCACCAACTACTCATTGGTTCAAAGGCATGCAGTTCATCGTTTCTATTTTCGCTTAAAACAGAGAAAAATGAAACATACGCTACTCTTTTCTAGCTTCTTCTTGACCTTGATCTCTTGGGCTCAGCCAACCATTACTCAAGCAGACTTAACCCCTGTTATTGGTAGTTCAGCCTTGGTAGATTCCGTCAACTATGTAGACCTCTCGGAGATGACCGGGCCGAACCAGACCTGGGACCTTTCAGACCTTCAACCCATTGGAGAAACCTTAACTT
Source organism: Flavobacteriales bacterium (assembly GCA_029245065.1). Classification (GTDB taxonomy): domain Bacteria; phylum Bacteroidota; class Bacteroidia; order Flavobacteriales_D; family Sanyastnellaceae; genus JAQWQB01. The sequence goes on from JAQWQB010000135.1 coordinate 21,188, forward strand.
ACAATTGGGTCAACCCAGCAGATGCGCCTGGCGGGGAAGATTTTCCCATTGCGAACTACGCTGTTGAGGTAGACTTCTTGAGCTTTTTCTACGACATCAGTGGGAATGAGTACAACGAAGTAGGGTACTACTTAGAATTTCAAGGAGCCACAGCCATTGAAACCTTCAGCGACGCAGCGGTGAGATACACTTTCCCACTAACGTATGGCACTACGGGTAGCGATGACTACACCAGTAATACTAGTTTTTCCCTTGGTTTTGAAATTGAATCAAACGGACAACTAAACGGGGAAGTAGAAGGATACGGTACGGCAATTCTTCCATTTGGAACCTTCACCGATGTGTTATTACTACATGTAAATGACTTCACGGAAGACGCACAGAGCGTTGGAGGAACAACTTTTCTGACCACACTTGAAAATGAAATCTATGTGTTGTACAAAGCTGGAAACCCATTGCCTTTGGCCATCTTCGAAGAAATCATCACTACTGATTTCATTGGTAATGTGGAAGTAGATTATGGAGGTACCACTTTCAATAGCCAAGGAGGCATGAATACCCAAGAAGAAACAGCTGCTGAATTGCGTGTTTATCCGAACCCTGTTTCGAACATCTTGAACGTAGATCTAACGGGAAAAAGTGTCGACGAACTAACGTTGTGGACAGTGGACGGGCGAATGGTTAACAACTTTTCAGTGCGGAACCCCGGTCTTATGCAATTAGAAATGAGTGCATTAAACGCCGGCATGTACATCCTGCATGCACGTGGAGAAAATGAGCTTTATACCGCTTGCATTAGCGTGAAATAAGTCCCAATTTTATACCAGAATTAGGAAATGGATCGTGCAGATTTGCTTTCGTTTCCGCAATTGATGCGCGATCTGTTCCCTGGTTTTTTATCAAAAAAAAAGAGCAACCGTTGTCGCTCTTCTTCTTGCAGTAACAGAAAGGGTAAAATAACCTAGTTAACCAAAAACCAATATTCTCCTTTCTCGCAATGTCATAGTTTGTAAACAAAGGCATTGATGCTCATTCCTGCGCCTACAGACGCAAACACCACATGATTCCCTTGTTGCAATGAATGTCCGGCCATTTCGCCCTTCATTACCATGTCCCACAGTGTAGGTACCGTAGCCACAGAGCTATTGCCCAATTTATGGATAGACATAGGCATGAAGTCAGCAGGTACATCACGCATTCCAAATTTTCGGAACAAACGCTTCGTAATGGCTGCATCCATCTTTTCGTTGGCTTGATGCAAGAACATCATATTGATATCGTTCAAATGCAATCCGGCCTTCTCAATTGTTTGCGCAATAGCAGCTGGAACGTGTTCCAATGCATACTCGTAAATCTTTCGCCCCTTCATTTTGATTAATCCGGTATGATCAACCGCCGGGTTATTCGATTTTCCAGAAGCCAAGAAGTTCAACTCTTCTTGGGTGTGCGCAACCGTATTGAAGGCAAGCACTCCTCTTCGTTCTGATTCTTCACGTGTTTCCAACACCGCAGCACCAGCACCATCGGCAAAAATCATGGCGTCACGGTCAAAAGGGTCCACTACTCGAGACAGTGTTTCGCACCCTACTACCAAACTCTTGCTTCCGCTTCCGGCTTGCATGAACAAATGGGCTTGGATGCACCCTTGCACCCATCCTGGGCAACCAAAAATCACATCGTATGGCACACAACCGGGATTCTCAATGCCCAATTTATGCTTGATCCTAGCACCGATACTTGGCATAATATCAGACCTGCGATTGCTCGCTTCAACATCACCGTAGTTATGCGCCGTAATTAGATGGTCAATCTCTTCTTTAGAAGCCCCAGAGGCCTCCAATGCTTTCTTACAAGCATCTGCTCCTAAATCTGAAGTGTAGACGCCAACAGGTGCATACCTTCTTCCAGCAATGCCCGTAATGGCCTCAAACTTCGACGTAATTTCTTCTCCAGGTTTGTCGATGTACGTTCCGTCTGGCTCGTAAAATTCATTCTTTTCAAATGCACTATTCGGCACCTCTTCACTTGGAATGTGCGAGCCGGCTCCGGTAATGAGGGTGTTGATGAATGTTGACATACCTTGTTTTCTTATTCAAAGTTGAGAAGGAGTTTCCAGTAAAACGAAGTCAACACACAAAGGGAATATGATTTATAACTCGCACCTCTTCGCTTAAAACCCTTTATTCACTTACCTTTACATCGTGATGGATACGATTTATAACGCACCAAATGAACTAGATGAGTTGCTTATTTCTCTTGAAAAAAGAGAGAAAAAGGCGTTCAAGCTCTACATCAAACAATTTGGCGATCCCGCATCCTTGAAGTTTGTCCAGCTGTACAACATCCTCCTCAAGCACCCTTCCTGCCCGTCCAGCGAAATCACTAAGATCAATCCAGCGCTAAAGAAGGCGCAAATTCCCAATCTCCGGGCAGAGCTCTTGAAGCACTTACTGGAGTCGTTACGGTATGCTTCACAAGTTGGATTACCTGAAGCGGAAATTCGAAGAACAATGGACTACGCCGGCTTACTGTTCGAAAGAGGAATGATTCATCATGCGGTTCGAAAAGTGAAAAAAGCCAGGAAACTAGCCGAAAAACATGACCTGTTGGAGCTCTTGTTCGAAATTGCTCAACGGGAAAAACTGGTTGAACTCTACTTTTCACTTGACTTGAAGATCGACGAAGCAACCGAATTGCGCACCATCATGGACGGTGCTGCGAAAGAAGCCAGGGTAGGCGGTTCCTATGCGGGCTTAGCCCTTGAACTGAGGGCGCTCTACCTTAAAAATGGATTCGCCCGAAGCAAAGAGGAATTCGACGAAGTGAATGTGTTCTTTCAAGACCGTCTTCCTAAAAAGGGCGAAGTCAAATCGCACTTTCAACGGCTTCACTACCACCGCAGTCACTTTTGGTTGAACTACATCCTCCAAGATTTTAAGAAGTGCTACCGGCATACAGCCACCGCCATACGCATCATGTCAACCAGGGAAATAAAGCACCAGCAGATCTCGCTTCTCAAATTTCACGATGCGCATTTGAATAGCTTGTTCCGAATGAATCAGCCCGAGCGATTTACAGCGCACATGCACGCTTTTGAAGCGCTTCAACACCAGTTAACGGGTAAACAAGCAAAATGGCTTTGGCAGCGCTATCACACAGGACATCAATTCAATGAGCGATTTCTTTACGGTAGGTTCAAGGGCGCCGAAGCCATGGTTCATTCGGCAAAAGAGCAGATTGCACCCCTTGAAAGCTATACCAATACACTGAGCTTAAAATACAAGATGGCTTGCCTGCTTTTTGGCGAAGGTGCCTTCAATACGGCATTGAAACAGCTCAATGAAATTTTGCACTTGGAAGACGTCAGTAGGCGAAAAGACATCCACCGTTTCGCCCGAATCCTAAAACTGGCAACATTACTCGAGTTGGAAGATTGGGAAACCTTGTTCGACCTTGTCCCCTCAACCTACCAATACCTTGTCCGGGTGCGAGATTACAATGAATTTCAACGCGTATTGCTCCAATTTCTGGGCAGCATGGCCCGCCGAAATAAACTTCCCGATCACAACGACTGGGTCCACCTCAAAGAACAAATGGAAACCGTGATTCGAAATCCATTCCAACGAAGGCCCTTTTTCTACTTCGATATCATCTCTTGGCTTGAGTCTAAAATCACACACCGTTCCGTTGCTGAAATAATTCAACAACGCGGATTAGGGCATGCCGAAGCGCTGAAAGGTCTTTCCTGAAAATGTGTATTTGATACACTTTTGTGAACACCTTACACATCAAGGTGTTATCTTTGGGATAGGACGCTCATGAAAAATTTTCTGTTACTTCTAAGCATTGCATTCGCCTCAACGTTGATCGCGCAAGAACCTGTTTTCATTGACGGGTCTCCTGCCGTTAACGGAGAAAGCACATCTTCCAACTATTCCTCGGCCATTGTGGACGTGAATCAAGATGGTTGGGAAGACATTTACATTGGATCCAAAAACCAACCCAACAAGCTTTTCATCAACAACGGAGATGGCACTTTCACCAACTTGGCAGCTGAATACGGATTGGACTATGCCGGGAACACCTACACTGCTGTTTGGGCTGACTTTGACAACGACGGTGACCCTGACTGTTTCCTCGGGAACTTCAACGAACCAAACGCTCTTTTCGAAAACCTTGGAAATGGCATATTCGTCAATGTGGCTGAAGAACTAGGAATTGCGGGGAATGGTAAGACGCGGTGCGCAACTACTGCAGATGTCAACCAAGATGGGTACTTAGACATTTACGTTATCAACCTCACTGAACACAACGAGTTCTACCTGAGCGATGGCGCTGGTGGATACATAGACCACTACTTTCCTTCTGGGGCAATTGACTCACTCATAGGCATGGGCGCCGCATTTTTCGACAGTGATAACGACGGTGACCAAGATTTATACCTCTTGCACGACGCGTATCAAATCAACAAGCTCTTCATCAATGATGGTGATGGAAACTTCGTAAACAATGCCTTTTCTCTTGGAGCAGCGCACGGGGGCGAAGGAATGGGGGTAGACATTACCGACTTTAACCACGACGGTTGGATGGACATCTACATCACCAACAACTACGACGGTAACGTCTTACTCATCAATGATGGCGATGGAAGCTACACGGACATCTCCGAAGAAGCAGGAGTTGTTGACAACGGAATGGGTTGGGGTGTAGCCTTTACAGACTACAACCATGATGGTCACAAAGACCTGTACATGGCCAATAATTATGCTTTTAGCACCTTCCCAAATGTGCTTTACAGCAACCAAGGCGACAGTACGTTTCAGCAAGTAGGACAAGGCACCATTCTAGATTCTCCGAGTGCTGGAGCAGGAATTGCCGTGGGTGACCTTGATTTGAATGGAACAGAAGACATCGTAGTTGCGAATACACTTGGTGGAACAAGTGTTGGTATTGAGCTATTTTGGAACGAAACCATCGGAAACAACTGGGTTGCCATTACCCTGGAGGGAACCATCTCAAACAGAGACGCTTTTGGCAGTCGAGTTAAGCTGTATTCAGAAAACTTCACCCAAACAGACGAGCTCCTTTCCGCAAGCGGCTATTCTCAGATGAATAGCAAGAAATTGAACTTTGGATTGGAACAAGATGCGGTAGTAGATTCGTTGGTCATTAGGTGGCCGAATGGGCTGGTTGAATCGTATTACGATTTGGATATAAATCAGGAGCACCATTTTGTGGAAGGAGCCATTTCGTTGAACACCGCAGATGGAGACCTTGATGGTAACCTTGGTCTTAACATCATGGACCTGCTTGCCCTGCTCCAAGAGTTTGGTTGTACCGACTTGGATTGCCTGTCTGACCTCACCGGGGATGGCAATGTTACAACAGCCGACTTACTCTACTTGCTCGCTTTGTATGACTTGTTATGATGCTGTAGGCTATTTTAGTATCTTTCAGCCATGCTTAAACATTTCATGACCCTTTCGGTTGCTTGCTTAGCAACCATTCTCTCCTCAGCTCAAACGGCAGAACTTCTTGAAAGCTACACCATTGAAGACATTGAAAACATCGTGTCTGCCTTTGGATTTCCGGACGGGCTTATTGAGCTAACGTACGAAGTAGATGTCTACAAAATCACTTACGAAACGTTGCACCCCAACGGTGAAATGGTGGTGGCAACAGGAGCCTTGTGCTTGCCATCTGGCGTAGTTTGTCCGTTACCACTTTCAAGCTACCAACACGGAACCGTAGCATTGAAAACGAACGTTCCTTCCCATTTGAACAGTGAAACCAACTTAGGCGTGTTGTACGCCAGTTCAGGCTTTGCTACTACGATGCCCGACTTTATAGGCCTGGGCGATTCCCCAGGGATGCACCTCTATGTGCACGCAGACTCTGAAGCTTCTGCTAGTTTTGACCTTATTCAAGCAGCTGAAGGCATGCAAGAAGAATTGGGGTTCAACCTAGACGGACAACTTTTCCTCTGGGGATATTCGCAAGGTGGTCATGCTACATTGGCACTGCAACGGTTAATTGAAACAGAATACTCTGAAGAATACACCATCACAGCTTCGGCTCCCATGAGCGGACCTTATGATGTTTCTGGTGTTCAAGCAGAGTACCTGACGGGAGATGAAGCCTACCCTACTCCAGGCTACTTGCCGTATGTTGTTCTTAGTTATCAAGAAGTCTACGGGACCCTTTACGAAGAGTTAGAAGATGTTTTCTTACCGGAATATGCGGCTATTATTCCAGACCTTTTTGACGGAACGGTATCCATGGGAGCAATCAACGCAAGCTTCCCAAGCATTCCTTCCCAATGCCTATTGCCCGAAGTTTTTGAAGCATTCGAGTCTGACCCTGAACACCCTATTCGTGTGGCGCTTGAAGACAACGACCTGTATAACTGGACACCAACGGCACCAACCAACTTGTACTACTGCGAAGGAGACGATCAGGTGTCGTATTTGAATGCAATTGTAGCATTGGAGGCCTTTGTAGAAAATGGATCAACGAGTGTTGACGCATTAAACGGTGGTGATTTTGATCACGGAGGCTGTGCTCCCCTAGCAATGCTTGGTGCATACAACTGGTTTAATGAACTCTATGAGCCCTACTTCGGCCCGGAAGTGAGCATCGACGTCCTTGACGAAACGGCCGAAGGAGCAGAAGACGGCTCCATCACAGTAACGGTTGAAAATGCGGAGGAAGATTGGACCTATTCATGGTCAACAGGCGATACCGGAAATGTCTTGAACAACGTACCAATGGGAACGTATCAATACACCATCACAACCGCTGAAGGGTGCTCAAAGACTTGGGACATCGAAGTGGGGGGTGCTGTAGGAATTTCCAGTACTGAAGAGTTGACAGCTTTTCAGCTCTTTCCGCAACCTGCAACCTCGCAGTTAACGCTCTCTAATCATGCGTTCACTACGTTAACGATTCGCGACATTTCCGGAAGAACTATGGAAACGATCAACGTGAAAGGCATTGCTATTGTTGATGTGAGTCAACTTTCATCAGGAATCTTCTTTTTCACGTTTGACGAAAAACACACTTTTCGGGTGATAAAACAGTAAAACAGGCATTTTTAGAACGCTGCCTAACGGTTGAAATGACCTCCTTCTGTTGTTTTCGGTTCCTTTTCGCCTCTGAACTACTTGTAGAATTAGGGTTTTTGAGTGGTTCACGAAATTTTTTCCTTTCAGTGAATGTTTTTCAAAAAATCATGAATATTGCAGAGCGAATTTATGCTCATGTCACACATTGAAACAATCGTTCGGCTAACTGTGCTTCGTCTGTGGGAGCACCTTTCCATCAAGCGAGGTGTAGCTTATCACATCAAGCTCTGAATCGGCATTTCTTATCACTGCCCTGCGCTTTCATGCGCCTACTTGTTTTTATAATCTATTCATTCTCTTCGCATGAAAACCCAATACCGGGACCTCATTGAACAAACGTTCGATTGGCCACAAGAAGAATTTAATTCCACCAAGGGGGGTACGCTTACCTTTCATGGCATCGATTTAATGGAGCTTGCTCAGCAGTATGGAACTCCATTAAAATTCACCTATTTACCAAAAATTGGTGAGAACATTGGTAGAGCCATAAGTTGGTTCAATTCGGCCTTTGAAAAACACAATTACGACGGTCAATACCACTACTGCTACGTTACAAAAAGTTCTCATTTCAGTTTTGTGATCGAAGAAGCGCTAAAAAACGGTGCACATCTTGAGACGTCCTCACCATTTGATTTGGACATTGTAAAGTCATTGTATAAAAAAGGTGCGATTTCAACTGATAAACGCATCATCTGCAACGGATTTAAAAAGTCAGAATACGTAGAACGAATCAAAGATCTAGTAGATGAAGGTTTCACGAATATCATGCCTATTCTAGATAATGACAACGAAGTGAAACTGTTTGGAGAGCACATAAAAACGCCATTAGATGTTGGAATTCGAATTGCTTCCGAAGAGGAGCCTAAGTTCGAGTTTTACACCTCCCGTTTGGGCATTGGATACCGCCGAATTCTCCCTTTCTTCAAAGAAATGAAAGAGGAAAATCCGAATCTCCAACTTAAAATGTTGCACTTTTTTGTCAATACAGGAATTCGAGATACAGCTTATTACTGGAACGAGTTACTCAAAACCATGAAGGTGTATTGCGACCTCAAACGCGTATGTCCGACGTTGGATTCGCTGAATATTGGAGGTGGGTTTCCCATCAAAAACTCGCTCGGTTTTGATTACGACTACGCCTACATTGTTGATGCCATTGTACAGCAAATACAGCGTATCTGTGAGGAGGAAAGAGTTCCAGCGCCGCATATTTACACCGAATTCGGTTCGTTCACGGTAGGAGAAAGCGGAGGAGCACTTTACAAAGTGATTCATCAAAAAGCGCAAAACGACCGTGAAAAATGGAACATGATTGATTCATCATTCATGACAACCTTGCCAGATAGCTGGGCCATCAATCGAAAATTCATCATGTTACCGCTTAATCACTGGGATAAAGAATATGAACGTGTCTTTTTGGGGGGACTAACGTGTGATAGCGATGACTATTACAATTCAGAGCAGCACATGAATGCCATTTATTTGCCGACGTTCATGCGGGGTAAATCACTTTACATCGGTTTCTTCAATACCGGTGCATACCAAGAAAGTATTGGAGGATATGGAGGCGTTCACCATTGCCTGATTCCCGGGCCAAAGCATATCCTCATAGACAAGGATGAAGAAGGAAACATCTCCACTTCCGTCTTTAGCGAAGAACAGACATCTTCTGATATGTTAAACCTGTTAGGATACGAATGATGGAAAACAACTATGCAGGAATTCCAAATGAATTTGCCTCTCAAAAGCACGCGAAGGTAGAACTCATTTGTGTACCGTACGACGGAACGAGCACATGGGTGAAAGGTGCCGATAAAGGCCCAACAGCATTTCTAGATGCATCCGAAAACATGGAGTTATATGACATCGAATCAGGAACAGAGGTCTATACTGAAGGTATCTTTTTGGCGGAAAATGTAACTGAAAACAGCTCACCTGAAGAAATGACGTCTGCTGTTCGACAACGCGTAGCAGAAGCCATTTCACGCAAGAAATTAGTGACACTGTTCGGCGGTGAGCACTCTGTTTCAATTGGCGCAATACAAGCGCATGCAGAAGCTTACCCCAATTTAACGGTGCTTCAGCTAGACGCACATGCAGATCTTCGTCCGTCATACCATGGTTCAACATGCAACCATGCTTGTGCACTCTTTTGGGCAAGTAAAAATACCAACCTGCTACAGGTGGGAATTCGATCCATGGACAAAGAAGAGGTCGAACACATGGACTTCACGAAAACGTGGCTTGCCGAGAAATGCCACCACATGGCTGACTCAACTTGGATCAAAGAAGTGGAACAAGCTTGCACTGAAGACGTTTACATCACCATTGATCTCGACGCTTTCGACCCATCAATACTGCCCTCAACGGGCACGCCTGAACCAGGCGGGCTCCAGTGGTACCAAACCCTGGAACTATTGAAAACCATTTGCGCAACTAAAAACGTCGTCGGTTTCGACATCGTTGAACTTTGTCCCAATCCGGGCGATAAATCGTCTGACTTCTTAGCCGCAAAATTGTACTACAAATTACTGACATACCTATTCTATTCTTCTAAAACGATTCACTATGGGAGCCATTAGAGAGTTCATTGATAAACACTACTTACATTTTAATGCCGCCGTTGTAAAAGATGCTGCAATAGGGTACGAAGCGCACTTAGCGAAGGGAGGAAAAATGATGATCACGTTGGCGGGCGCCATGAGCACAGCTGAACTGGGCAAGTCGTTGGCAGAAATGATTCGTCAAGGAAAAGTACACGCCATTTCTTGCACAGGAGCAAATTTAGAAGAGGATGTGATGAACCTGGTGGCGCACAGCCAGTATGAGCGTGTTCCGCATTACCGTGACCTCACTGCTGCCGATGAGCAAGCGTTGTTGGATAGAGGGTTGAACCGGGTCACTGACACCTGCATTCCTGAAGAAGAAGCGTTCCGAAGGTTAGAAGACCACATGGTTGCTCTTTGGAAAGCGGCCGAGGCGAAAGGTGAACGCTATTTACCTCATCAGTATTTCTACCAAGCCATCAATAGTGGGATCCTTGAGCAGTATTACGAAATAGACCCGAAAGACAGTTGGATGATTGCAGCAGCTGAATGCGACTTGCCTATTATTTGTCCGGGGTGGGAAGACAGCACATTAGGCAACATTTTCGCAGCGCATTGCTTGCAAGGTCACGTAAAACCGTCCACTGTAAAATCTGGAATTGAATACATGATGTGGTTGGCTGACTGGTACACAGAAACAGCTGACAACAATGGAATTGGTTTCTTTCAGATCGGCGGTGGAATTGCCGGTGATTTTCCAATTTGCGTAGTGCCCATGTTGCACCAAGACATGGGCCGAACAGAGGTGCCTCTGTGGGCGTACTTCTGTCAAATTTCTGATAGCACCACCAGTTTTGGGTCCTACTCTGGCGCTGTACCTAATGAGAAAATCACGTGGGGGAAACTGGGCGAAGCAACACCGAAATTCATCATTGAATCGGACGCTACCATTGTAGCGCCCCTCGTTTTCGCCTGGATCTTAAACGCTTAACTCTAGTATTATGAAAAGAATCATTAAAGACTACGCTACTATAACACCTCAGCAATTAGCACTTATTACAGAGGAATACCCTGAAGGGTTTGAAATAGCCGACCTCATTTATTTCAAAAAACCAGATGGTACAGCTTTTAGAGGATTGGAAGTTGTTTCAGGAGATACGATGTACTTGTTCAAGATTGATACAAAAATGCTAGAAGCCATCGACGAGCAAACAGACGACGATTATGACCTAGACACCTTTGCTGACTCAGATAACTACGAGTTTGACAACTCAGAAAATGAGGACTAAAAATATCTTTTCTCTCTTTTTTGGGCATTTCTACCAAGGTTATTCTCTTTGGCTGCGTATAGTCTAATGAAACCAAGTTTGTCCTGGCAAACTTATTATGCTGATGCTTAGGGCGACCACCTTTTTCTGGGTGTTAAGTTATCAGAATCTGTAAATCTCAGGGTGAAAGACCAGCACGAAACGCACTGGTCTTTTCTATTTCTTGGCCTAGAAAGCAGCACTTACACTAACACTGCATATTCAATAGAAGAACGAAGAAAATGCCGAATTCATTTCACTGTTCAGCGCAATATGTGCATAAACACAGTTTCTGTGTGAATTAAATCTTAGGGTGTTTGTCAGATCGAGAATAATGTAGTATCTTCGCACCCCGTTTTTGGGAGCAGTAACACTCTAATATATAGTACTGTGGATACTTTGAGTTATAAGACCGTTTCAGCAAATAAAGAAAATGCTGACAAGAAGTGGTTGTTGATCGATGCAGAAGGTCAATCACTTGGACGTTTGGCATCAGTTGTTGCCGGATTGATCCGAGGCAAGCATAAGCCGAATTTCACCCCGCACGCTGACTGTGGAGATTACGTAATTGTAATCAATGCAGAGAAGGTGACCCTTTCTGGGAACAAGTGGGATGATAAAAAGTACATTCGTCACACGGGCTACCCAGGTGGTCAGCGTGTACGTACTGCAAGGGAAGTGCTTGAGCGCAAACCTGCTGATCTAGTGGAGAAGTCTGTAAAAGGAATGCTCCCGAAAAACCGTCTGGGACGTGAGCTTTTCAGAAACCTATACGTAGTTGTAGGTTCAGAGCACAAGCACGGAGCTCAGAAGCCAGAAAAATTTGAATTGAATAAATAACCCATCAATAGAATGGAGACGATAAATAAATCCGGACGTCGTAAATCAGCAGTAGCTCGTATCTACTTGTCTGAAGGAACAGGTACAGTAACTGTAAACAAGCGTGACGTCAAAGATTACTTCCCAGAAGGAGTACTTCAGTACAAAGTAAACCAACCGTTTGCTCTAACTGAAAACGAAGGAAAGTATGACGTTAAAGCGAATGTTGCAGGTGGTGGTATCACCGGACAGGCTGAAGCGATTCGTTTGGCAATTACCAAAGCATTGGTAGAAATCAACGAAGAGTACAAGCCAGCTCTTAAGGCAGAAGGTCTTACAACGCGTGACCCACGTATGGTTGAGCGTAAGAAATTCGGTCAGAAGAAAGCACGTAAGAAATTCCAGTTCTCTAAGCGTTAATCGCTTACTGGATCAATTAATAATAAGTTTAGCATCCAAACATCCGAGATCCCACGTGGGCTACCCGGTTGTTGCTTAATTAGGAAAGTAAACATGTCAAAAGCAACTTTTGAAGAGCTTCTAGAAGCTGGCGTACACTTTGGCCACTTGAAGCGCAAATGGAATCCAAACATGGCTCCGTATATCTTTACCGAGCAGAAAGGAATCCACATTATCGACCTGAATAAAACAATCGTCAAGCTTGATGAAGCGGCTAGCGCCATGAAGCAGATTGCCAAGTCAGGAAAGAAAATCTTATTCGTAGCAACAAAGAAGCAAGCGAAAGATATCGTAGCTGAACGCGTGAAGGCAGTTAACATGCCTTACGTAACAGAGCGTTGGTCTGGAGGTATGCTTACGAACTTCTCAACAGTACGTAAAGCAATCCGTAAAATGTCTCAAATCGATAAGATGGAGACAGACGGAACGTTCAATACACTTTCAAAGCGTGAGCGTCTTCAGGTTACTCGTCAGCGTGCGAAGCTCGAAAAGAACCTCGGTTCGATTGCAGATCTTACACGTATCCCAGCGGCTATGTTCGTTGTTGACGTGAAGAAAGAGCACATTGCTGTTGCTGAAGCACGTAACCTTGGAATCCCTGTATTCGCTATGGTAGATACGAACTCTGACCCACGTCAGATTCAGTTCCCTATCCCTGCGAACGATGATGCTTCTAAGTCTATTGCAAAGGTGCTTGATTACATCACCACTGCAATTGGTGAAGGTCTTTCTGAACGTAAAACTGAAAAGGAAAAGCGTTCAGCTGAAAAGGCTCCTGCGAAAGCGGAGAAAGCTGCTCCCGCTCCTGCTAAAGAAGAGGCGAAAGCTGAAGCAAAAGAAGGAGACAAATAATCTTCGCTTAACGCGAATGTCAATTAGACTTTATTCTTTGGTCTTTTAATTAAGACCACACATTCAAGATAAATTTTAGAAAGAATGAAAATTACTGCAGCAGAAGTAAACCAGTTGCGTAAGCAGACTGGTGCAGGTATGATGGATTGCAAAAAAGCGCTTCAGGAAGCTGAAGGGAACATGGAAGCAGCCATTGAATTTCTTCGTAAGAAAGGACAAAAAGTAGCGGCTAAACGTAGTGATCGTGATGCAGCTGAAGGAGTTGTTATTGCCAAGTCTACCGCTGACGGTACACGTGGAGCAATGATCGTTCTTAACTGTGAAACTGATTTCGTAGCTAAGAATGCTGACTTCACAAACGTAGCAAACGCTATTCTTGACACAGCTATTGAAGCTGATGCAGCTGATCTAGATGCATTGAAAGGATTGAAATTCCCAGGGTCTGACCTGACTATCGGTGATAAAATCACTGAAGAAATCGGTCGTATCGGTGAGAAACTTGACCTTTCTGCATACGAAAAGCTAACGGCTGGTAGAGTTGTTTCTTACAATCACCCAGGTAACAAATTGGCATCTGTAGTAGCGTTCAACCAAGACGCTGGAGATGATGTAGGACGCGATGTTGCAATGCAAGTTGCTGCAATGGCTCCTGTAGCTGTTACTCCGGACGCCATTTCTGCAGACCTTATCGCTAAGGAAAAAGAAATTGCACGTGAACTAGCAATCCAAGAAGGCAAGCCAGAGGCTATGGCTGACAAGATTGCTGAAGGACGTATCAACAAGTGGTTCAAAGAAGCTGCTTTGTTGGAACAGCCGTTTATCAAAGACAACAAAAAGTCAATCAAACAATACCTTACAGATACTCAAGACGGTCTTACTGTTACTGAGTTCCGTCGTATTGCGCTTTCATAAGCACGACTTTAACGCATAGAAAAGCCTCTTTTTGAGGCTTTTTTTTTGCCCCGTAATTTCGAAAACTTCGGTATTGCATGCCTTTCAGAACGAATTGCAATCCATCGAAAATTTGTGCTGAAATCACCAAACTAAATTCAGATATTTGCCATAGAGGTGACCAATTATGAAGTACAAACGGATTCTATTAAAATTGAGCGGCGAAGCCCTAATGGGTGAAAAGCAGTTCGGAATTGATAACAACAGACTCAAGCAATACGCTGAAGAGATCAAAGAAATTGTTGATGCAGGGGTGGAAGTTGCTGTTGTTATTGGCGGAGGAAACATCTTCCGGGGCGTCCAAGCAGAAGCTGGAGGCATAGAGCGTACGCAAGGTGACTACATGGGAATGTTGGCCACTATGATTAACGCCATGGCATTGCAAGCTGCACTGGAACAGGCTCAGGTTACAACTAGGCTTCAATCGGCGATCGAAATGAAGCAAATTGCCGAACCATTCATCCGTAGAAGAGCAATGCGCCACCTTGAAAAAGGACGTGTCGTTATCTTCGGTGCAGGAACTGGAAACCCATTCTTCACCACAGACTCTGCGGCTTCTTTGCGAGCCATTGAAATGGATGTAGATGTAATTCTGAAAGGAACTCGTGTAGACGGTATCTATACTGCAGACCCAGAAAAAGATCCAGAAGCAACGCGCTATAGCAGGGTGACTTTCAACGAAGTTTTCGCGAAGGGGTTGAAAGTGATGGACATGACCGCCTTCACCCTCTGCAATGAAAACAAATTGCCAATCATTGTTTTCGATATGAATAAACCAGGCAACCTAATGCGCGTTCTAGAAGGACAAGAAATAGGTACACTGGTCGATTTCTGAAAAGAAGTTCACTCCCCAAAACAATTAACGAACCCTTAGGATTGTTATTTTAGCATAACCAACGGTGAAACCATCATGAACGAAGAGGTACAAATGGCCATAGATGAGGCCAAAGAACAAATGGAAAAAGCATTGACTCATTTGGACAGTGAGTTACGCAAAATTAGAGCAGGAAAGGCACACCCTTCAATGCTCGACTCCGTAATGGTAGACTATTATGGAAGTATGACTCCTTTGAAGCAAGTAGGCAACGTTTCTACTCCTGATGCACGTACCATTACCGTTCAAGCTTGGGAAAAACCAATGCTAGATCCCATTGCAACGGCCATCATCAATGCCAACCTGGGGCTTAATCCACAAAGCAACGGAGAGGTGATTATCATCAATGTACCTGCCCTTACTGAGGAAAGAAGACGTGATCTTTCAAAGCGTGTACGTGCGGAAGGTGAACACGCCAAAGTTTCTATTCGTAATGGACGAAAAGATGCAAATGACTTCATTAAGTCTTCTGAAAAAGACGGACTAAGCGAAGACATGGCTAAGACTGCTGAAGCTTCTGTTCAGAACTTGACAGATGCCTACAGCAAAAAAGTAGACGAAATGCTCGATGCAAAAGAAGCAGACATCATGACTGTTTAATTGCATCCCTAAAACTATTTCAAGGCCATTGTGAACCATCACAGTGGCCTTTTTTTATTAGATCTACTTGCTTGTAACCTTAAACTGACGAGCAAAATCTCGAGCAGCCTTGTCGCTTTCGAAATAGTCCTCTAACGAAGGGTTGGCAACAAAATGAGTGGCCTGGATGGTTTCTTCCACCAGGTCGCTCATTTCTAAAAAGCCTATTTCATCTTTCAAGAATAACTCCACTGCTACTTCGTTCGCTGCGTTCAATACACAAGGGCTATTTCCTCCTTTTTCCAATGCATCAAATGCAAGCTGCAGGTTTCGAAAAGTAGAAGTATCAGCTTTCTCGAAGGTCAGTTGAGGGTAGTCCAAAAAGTTAAATCGCGGAAAGTTGTTTTTCAATCGCTCTGGAAAACCAAGCGCATATTGAATGGGCAACTTCATATCTGGTAAGCCCATTTGCGCTTTCATAGAGCCATCTTCGAACTGTGCAATGCTGTGGATGATTGACTGCGGATGCACAATGACATCAATTTGCTCGTTTTGCAATCCAAACAACCACTTCGCTTCAATTACTTCAAGCCCTTTGTTCATGAGACTCGCCGAATCGATGGTGATCTTCGCTCCCATTTCCCAGTTAGGGTGTTTCAGCGCTTGTGCCTTGGTAACCGTAAGGAGTTCTTCGCGTGTTCTTCCTCTAAAAGGACCACCTGAAGCGGTGAGGTAGATTTTCTCGATTGGGTTCTGCCATTCTCCTACTAAGCATTGGAAAATAGCTGAATGTTCAGAGTCTACCGGGTAAATATTTACCGCGTTGATGCGTGCCAAATTGGTGATGTAAGCTCCAGCAACAACCAGGGTTTCTTTGTTCGCGAGGGCAATGTGTTTTCCCGCTTCGATTGCAGCAATTGTGGGCTTCAATCCGGCGAAACCAACCAATGCCGTGAGCACGATGTCAATTTCCTCCATTTCCACTACCTGCGTAAGCGCTTCTGAACCCGCATATACTTTGATATCGGCATCCCAAAGGGCGTCTCTCACCGCTTCAAAATGCGCTTCGTTACCGATTACAACTGCATTTGGCTTGAACTGTAATGCTTGTTGAATGAGCAGTTCGAAATTATTTCCTGCCGTCAACACTTCAACCACGAAGTGGTCAGGCTGTTCTTCCATTACCTCCAGCGCCTGGGTTCCAATAGAACCTGTGGAGCCTAAAATGGCAATGTGTTTTTTCTTAATCTCTTCGCTCATGTCTTCTTATAAAAAGCCCAATTCCAATTTTGCTTCTTCGCTCATCATGTCCTGAGACCAAGGCGGCTCGAAGGTAATTTCAACTTTAGCAGAAGAAACCCCATCAACGGAAGCTACCTTTTCTTCCACTTCCACTGGAAGTGATTCTGCTACCGGGCAAGAAGGGGATGTGAGGGTCATTTGAAGAACCGCATTCATTTCATCATCTAGCTTCACCTCGTAGATCAGTCCTAACTCGTAAATATCTACTGGTATTTCAGGGTCGAAGATGGTCTTCAACGCTACAACGATTTGGTCCTGTAATTCGCGCTTTTTCATTCTCTTAGCTCTTCTAATTAAGCTTCCTTACTCTGAAATGCTACTCCGTAAAATTTCATTTGTTTAATCATTGAAGCCAATCCATTGCTTCTTGTTGGCGAAAGGTGTTCGTGCAACCCAATAGCGTCTACGAAATGCAATTCAGCATTCGCTACATCTTGAGCGGGTTGGTCCGAAAGGATACGAATCATGAGTGCAATCATTCCTTTTGTGATAATAGCATCGCTATCGGCAGTGAAAATTACATTCCCTGAATCGCTTTTTCCAGCATTCAACCAAACCCGAGATTGACACCCTTTGATAAGGTGGTCATCATCTTTTACATATTCTGAAATCAAGGGCAATTCCTTTCCTAACTCGATCAGATGTTCGTACTTCTGCATCCAATCTTCAAAGAGCGCAAACTCTTCAATCACCTCTTGTTGTCTTTCTTCAATCGTCATCTCGGTACTTTCGTTTTGCAAAGGTAATGACCCGCCGCTGAAAGAACTGTTAATTAAGCTCTTTTGTTCGCCAACATCAGCAGAGATTGGAAAGGTGATTCATTTGTAGGAGCGCAATTTCACAACTTGGCACGCCGTTTGCTTTTAACCAGTTATGAAAAAACTTATCACACTTTCGGTTATGCTAGTTGCGGGGCTCCTCGTTTCGGCACAAGCTACAAAGCCTGAAAAGGTAAGTCTAGATACCTTACCTTCTAAAGAATTAAGATCAATTGAAAACACGGCGTTTGACGTGGGCGAAAAGCTTACCTACCGCATACATTACGGATTCGTAGACGCGGGAGAAGCCGTATTAGAGGTAAAACCATCGAAATGGAATTTCAGTGGCCGTGAAGCTTACCATGTTGTTGGCACAGGACGAAGCTTAGGCGCTTTTGATTGGGTCTTCAAAGTGAGAGACCGTTACGAGACGTACATTGATAAGGAAGGAATTTTCCCTTACCGTTTCATTCGCGATGTAAATGAAGGTGGGTATGAAATCTATCAAGATTACCAGTTTCATCCCGAAAAGCGTGCGATGAAAACGCATGAAGAAGAAGAATTCGCTACCCCAGACTTTATTCAAGACTTGCTTTCTTCGTTCTATTATGCTAGAACACTGGACTTCAGCAATGTGAAAGAAGGCGACATGTTCGAAATTACCACCTTCGTGGATGGGGAAGTATTCCCTCTCCGAGTGAAGTTCGTGGGTAAGGAAAACATCAAGCTCAGAAAAGGGACATTCCGCTGCATGAAATTCGTTCCTGTTATTCAGGAAGGACGTATCTGGAAAAGCGAAGACGACATGCACGTATGGATCACCGATGACGCGAACAAAATCCCCATCCTAGTGAAGTCTGAAATCCTTTTCGGATCCATCAAAATGCAGGTTGTAGAGTACGATAATTTGAAAAACCCTATCGCGAAGATTAAGTAGCAATTGGTTTTCATAACTTGCGGATGTCCAAACTATCTGCAATGGAATTGAACCAATCCATCATTGAAAAGATCCAACTCTTGCAAGCGAAGTATGCTGCAATGGGACAAGATCTCGAATCGTACCTCGATGGCCTTCTGTATGCTGACTACCTAACGTATTGGGATTACATTCATGTTGATACCCTACTTAGCTTACAAAGCCCCATCACCCCTTTCCCCGATGAAGAAATCTTCATCATGTACCATCAAATTACAGAGCTCTATTTCAAACTGTCTCTGCATGAATTCAAGCAAATTGGATCGAAGCAGGAGTTGGAAGTAGGGTTTCTTGTTACCAGACTAAACCGCGTCAACAGGTATTTTGAAGCGCTAACGAAGAGCTTCGATATCATGGTAGACGGGATGGAGCGCGAACAGTTCTTGAAATTCCGAATGTCGTTGCTTCCTGCAAGTGGATTTCAAAGTGCGCAGTACCGAATGATAGAAATCCACTCTGCCTCTTTTGAGCGTTTGGTTGACAAGGACGAGCGTGAACGCTTCCCAGAGTATTTCTCAAAAGATGACATCCCGGCGATGTATGAATACATCTACTGGAAAAAAGGAGCAACTGAACTCAGCACTGGAAAAAAGACCTTGACATTAAAGCAGTTCGAAAAGAAGTACTCAAAAGAACTCATTGAGTTGACGCAGACCTGCTATGATCAGAATGTTTGGGCAGTGGTCAAGACCTTGCCAGCAGCTGATCAAAAGAATGAGGACCTCATCAAGGCGTTAAAATGGCTAGACACCAATATTAACGTCAATTGGCCCCTCATGCATTACAAATCAGCCGTTCGTTACTTACAAAAAAACCCAGAAGACATTGCCGCTACGGGTGGAACCAACTGGCAAAAATATCTACCCCCACGCTTCCAGAAAAGAATTTTCTTTCCATCCATTTGGTCCGAAGAAGAGCTCAATAATTGGGGCAAGGGATGGGTCGAAGAAGTGGTTTTTAACGTTAAAAAGTGAAAAGGCTAGCGCGCTGACACATTTTTCAATGAAGTCAAACGTTACTTTTGAAGTGGAAGAATCTTTTTTCCGTTAAATACCTGTAAATGAAAGTGATGAAGTGGTGTGGTGTTCTTGCGATTGCAAGTGCAATACTGTGCTCGTGTTCCAACGAGCCAGACAAAGTAGTTCTAGCAGCTCCTATTGAACCAGAGATTGTTGAGCCCGTTATGAAATACGGTTTCGACATGAATGAATTCCACACCGTGGAAGGCAAAATATCTTCCGGTGATGTACTTTCAAAAGTGCTCGTCCCTCTTGGGGTTAGTGCGGCCGACTTAGAAATGCTCATCAACAACGGCAAAGAGGTTTTTGATGTGCGAAAAATCAGACCAAATCATAAATGGGTATCTCTTTTCGCTAGTGATTCTGCTGCTAGTCCATCATTCTTTATTTACGAACGTACCACCAAAGATTACGTAGTGTTCTCTTTAGAAGACAGCTTAGCTGTTTGGAACGGCACTAAACCAGTGTCGTATCGTACTTTAAAATCCGAAGGTGTTATCAATAGTTCATTGTACCAAACACTTGAAGACGCCGGTGCTCCGGCTATGCTAGCCTTGGAAATGAACAACATTTTCGCTTGGACCATTGACTTTTATCGCTTGCAAAAAGGCGATTCATTCGAAGTGGTGTACAAGGAAGAAATTGTGGAGGAACAGCCAACAGGTAACCAAGAAATTCTGGCCATCAATTTCACTCACAAAGACAGAGAGCGCAAGGCTTATTTTTACGAGAACGACACCGTTTCTGCTTATTACGATGAAAAAGGGGAGAGCTTGAAGAAGGCGTTCTTAAAAGCCCCAGTGAAGTATTCTCGCATTTCAAGTAGGTTCACGGGTAAACGTTTTCATCCGGTATTGAAGCGCTACAAATCGCATCTT
>JAQWQB010000142.1 GCA_029245065.1 Flavobacteriales bacterium
GTCTTCAGCCAAAGGCTCAGGCACCTACGTCATGGGAATGCACCGTTCAAAAGAGTCATTGCGTGTCTCCATGAAAGAGAATGCCTCCATCTACCGCGAAGAAAATTACGAGCAGAACTACTCCTTCGACCCAGACGACCCGGATACTTATATTGCCCTGACGCTTCGCCAAAACACTTACCTGGATCAAAGTTTACTCTTGTCGAAGAAGATACAGGATCAATTCCGAGATCGTGTTGGACGGGTTGACCGTGGTGTAAGACAAGCTGGATTCTTCGTAATCTGTTTCACCAGTATGCCCAGCGCTTTGGTTGAATTAGGTTTTTTGACCAATCCTGATGAAGAAGACTTCCTGAACAGTGAAAACGGTAAATCGTACATGGCCTCTGCCATTTTTCGTGCTTTCAAAGAGTACAAAATGGATATTGAAGGAGTGAAAGTAGAAGTGGTCGAAGAAGTTACTCCAGTGGCCCCACCAAAAGAAGAAAATGAGCCTGTTGCAGACACAAACTCAGAAGAGGATACTGCGAATAAAGGCGAGTGGGTCGACAAGATCACCTACAAGAAAATTAAAAAAGGCGTTCGTTATCAAGTACAAATTGCCACTTCTAGTGTCAATATTCCATTAACTCCAGAACAATTTAATGGTTTGACGCAGGTGGATGAGTATTTTAGCAACGGATTGTTCAAGTATGCCGCTGGTAGCACAAAGAGCTTTGATGAAGCGAAAGCCATGCAGGCAGAATTACGAAAACACGGTTTCACAGGAGCGTTTGTCATTGCTTTCAATGATAATGAACGAATTGCGCTGGACGAAGCCTTAATGAAACAACCTTAAGCCCCAAACGATTTGAAAGGCGTATCAAAAGAATTTAAAATAGGAACCATTGTAGTCATTTGCCTCGTGCTTTTGGTTGTAGGAATTACCTATCTCAAAGGTGTGAACATCTTTGCTGAGCAAAAGCAATTTCACGCTATCTACGCCAATGTTGATGGTTTAGGCCCTTCGAACCCAGTGGTTTTGAACGGACTCAAAATCGGGCAAGTGCAAGGCGTAGATTTCCACCCCAATGGGGACGGAAGCATTGTAGTGTCATTTTCGATTGACAAAAAGGAGCTTAACATCCCTGGCGATTCAAAAGCAAAAATCTTCAACTCTGACTTCTTCGGCTCCAAAGCCATTGACATCATCATGGGAGAAGAAATGGACTATGCATCAGACGGCGATACGCTAACAAGCGACATTGAAATGGGCTTGGCTGAGGCGGTTCGAAAAGAACTTGCTCCGTTGAAGCAAAAAACGGATCAGCTCATTTCTGGTGTAGATGACATCATCACCAACTTAAACGCGGTTTTCGATGACGATGCCACACAAGGTTTACCAAAAGCATTTGAAAGCTTGGAGCGCACGCTAGAAACCTTGGAGAAGACCACTATTCGACTTGACGAAACCGTGGCAGAGAACAAAGCAACTGTTGGAGCCATTTTCACCAATGTGGAGAGCATTACCAAGAATTTGTCGAACAACAACGAGAAACTGTCTAACATCATCACCAACTTTGATGCGATCAGTGATTCTTTGGCCAAGGTGAATTTTGCACAAACCATCGAAAAAGCAGATCAAGCCTTGCTCTCGTTTGCAGAAATTTCAGAAAAGATCAACAATGGAGAGGGCACGCTTAGCCAACTTATTAACAGCGATTCCCTTCATACATCCCTCTTAGAAACCAATAAAGAGGTTCAGTACCTGATAAATGACTTGTACATGAACCCTTGGAGGTACGTTCATGTTTCTATCTTTGGGAAGAAACCAAAGGAGAAGTATTCTAAACGTGAATTGAGACAACTTCGTCAAATGATTGATGAAGAACTGAATTCAAAAGAGAACGAAGAGTAATACCGAAGTATGATCGCACAAATTCTTTTTCTAATCCTCTTAGGGGTTAGTGCCTTCTTTTTCGCCAGAAGAATTGGTGAAATTCGAAGAAACATCAAGTTAGGTCGAGACATTGACCGTTCAGACAATTCTTCAGAACGCTGGAAGACCATGTTCATGGTGGCCATCGGTCAATCAAAAATGGTGAAGCGCCCAATTGCTGGGATCTTGCACATTCTGGTATATGTTGGATTCATCCTCATCAACATTGAGGTACTTGAAATCATCATCGACGGGCTATTTGGAACACACCGTGTTTTCGCCACTTTAGGCGCAGGAGCTATTTATGACTTCCTCATTGGCTGTTTTGAAATACTAGCTTTCTTGGTGCTTGTTGCCTGTGTGATTTTCTTGGTACGTCGAAACGTAATCAACATCAAGCGTTTCCATTCAAAGGAAATGACTAAGTGGCCTAAATCGGATGCCAACATCATTCTCGTTACCGAGGTACTCTTGATGTTCGCTCTACTGAGCATGAATGCTACCGATGCCATCCTACAAGAACGCGCAGCGACCATGATGGCTTCTGGTCAAGAGGTTTCGGAAACATTGAGTCACTACATCGAAGCGGGAAGCTTTCCAGTTAGTGCATGGTTGGTTCCGCTGTATGATGGAATGAGCGTTGATGCTTTGATGACTACTGAGCGATTTATGTGGTGGTTCCACATCATCGGGATCTTGGGTTTCTTGGTCTACGTGCCTTACTCGAAGCATTTCCACATTTTCTTGGCTTTTCCCAACACCTATTACAGCAAACTGCTACCGAAAGGTGAATTACCAAACATGGAGGCCGTAACAAATGAGGTCAAGTTAATGCTCGACCCAAATGCGGATCCATTTGCTGCTCCAGCTCCTGACCCAGATGCTGCTCCTATTAAGTTTGGGGCGAAAGATGTACAAGACTTGACTTGGAAGCAACTTTTCGATTCGTACACCTGCACAGAGTGCGGAAGATGTACATCTGTATGTCCTGCCAATCAAACAGGTAAATTACTCTCTCCTCGTAAAATCATGATGGACACACGTGATCGTTTGGATGAAGTTGGAAAAGGGCTCGAAAATGGAGCACCTAAAGACGATGGAAAGTCGCTGTTACGCGATTACATTTCTGAGGAGGAACTTTGGGCTTGCACCACTTGCAATGCGTGTGTTGAAGCTTGTCCTGTGAATATTGACCCTGTAAGTATCATCATCGACTTGAGAAGACACCTCATTATGGAGGAAAGCAAGTCTCCAGAGTCCATTACAGCGATGTTTAACAACGTCGAGAACAATGGAGCGCCTTGGGCTTTTCCCGCGGCAGATAGAGGCAAGTGGATTGAAGAACTTAACTCATAAACACGAAAGAAAATGTCTGAATATATAAAAGTACCTACCATGGCCGAAATGATGGCCTCAGGCGAAGTTCCTGAAGTGTTGTTTTGGGTTGGTTGTTCTGGAAGCTTTGATGACAGAGCGAAAAAGATCACGAAGGCTATCGTTAAAATACTGCATCGTGCAGGCGTTAAATATGCCGTATTAGGAGCTGAAGAAAGCTGCACAGGTGATCCTGCAAAACGTGCTGGAAACGAATTCTTGTTTCAGATGCAAGCCATGCAGAATATCATGGTATTGAATGGTTATGGTGTAAAGCGAATTGTTACGGGTTGTCCGCATTGCTTCAACATCATGAAGAATGAATATCCTGAATTAGGCGGGAATTATGAAGTACTTCACCATACACAGTTCATCAATGAACTTATAAAAGATGGAAAACTTCAAATTACGGATGGCAAAAGCTTCAAAGGAAAGCGCATCACCTTCCACGACCCTTGTTACTTAGGTAGAGCAAATGATGTCTACGAAGCCCCTAGAGAAGCACTTCAGACGCTTGATGCCGAATTGGTAGAAATGCGCCGATGCAAATCGAAAGGACTTTGCTGTGGTGCCGGTGGCGCTCAGATGTTCAAGGAAGCTGAACCGGGCAACAAAGAAGTCAACGTTGAGCGTACCGAAGATGCCTTGGAAACAAAGGCTAATGTCATCGCTACGGGCTGCCCGTTCTGCAACACCATGATGACCGATGGCGTCAAAAATTTTGAAAAAGAAGGCAGTGTAGAAGTGAAAGACATTGCAGAACTCATAGCAGAAGCTGGAGACCTTTTATAGTTAAGGTTTTTTCGGTTCTCTCCCTCTTCAATTTGGCTATCTTTGGCCAACCAATTATCGATTAATGAAACTACTCGAAGGAAAGGTGGCTATCATCACCGGAGCATCCCGTGGAATCGGGAAAGGAATTGCTGAAGTTTTTGCCGCTCAAGGCGCAACTGTAGCATTCACCTATTTATCATCAGACGAAAAAGCGAGAGCATTGGAAGCTGAGCTAACCGCAAAAGGTGGTGTAGCCAAAGGATTCAAATCAGATGCTTCAAAATTTGATGACGCGCAAAGTCTTGTTGATGCGGTAGTCAAAGAATTTGGAACTGTTGACGTGTTGATTAACAACGCTGGTATTACACGAGACAACCTTCTTATGAGAATGTCTGAAGACCAGTGGGATGAGATCATGGAGATCAACTTGAAATCTGCCTTCAACCTGACTAAGGGTGTGCTTCGCACCATGCTAAAAGCGCGAAAAGGATCCATTGTAAATATGAGCTCTGTTGTTGGCGTTAAAGGAAACGCTGGACAAGCAAACTACGCCGCTTCGAAAGCAGGATTGATAGGCTTTACCAAATCTGTTGCGGCTGAATTGGGTTCTAGAAACATTCGTTGCAACGCCATTGCACCTGGTTTCATTGAAACAGAAATGACAGGAGCATTGGATGAGAAAGTGGTGCAAGAATGGAGAGACGCCATCCCATTGAAAAGAGGTGGATCTACCGAAGATGTTGCCAACCTAGCACTTTTTCTAGCTTCTGACATGAGTGGATACATTACTGGACAAACCATCAACGTTGATGGCGGAATGTTGATGTAAGCCCTTGGAAATTCTCTTTGAACAACCCTCGTGGCTTCTAGCCGTTTGCGCTGCAATTGCGGCCGTACTTTCGTTCTTACTCTATCGAAAAGATCGATTGAACAAGCACATCAGCACCCTAATCCGTGCTGTTTTAGGCGCCTTGCGATTTGTTGTTTTGTTCCTCTTAATGCTCTTCTTATTGCATCCACTTATCAAGTCACTTCAAAATGAAGAAGAGGCTCCGTTGGTAGTTGTGGTAAGCGATAACTCTGAGTCTATAGTACTTGGGAAAGACTCACTTTATGTAAAAGGCGCGTTTCAGGAAGAAATGACGCAATTGGTGGCTGACCTTGGTAAGGAGTACGAAGTGGAACAGTATTCTTTTGGTGAGCTACTGAGCGAAGACTACCAACCCACGTTTACTGAGAAAACGACTAACTTTTCATCCATGATGGACGGATTGTATGGGCGATACAGCAACCGGAATATTGGCGCTGTCATTGTGGTTTCAGACGGACTGTTCAATCAAGGAAGCAATCCCATCTACACAAACAACAAAATCGATGCTCCTTGGTATACGGTGGCTTTGGGCGACACGTCCTCAAAACGTGACCTACTTATCAAAGAAGTAGCGAACAATCGTTTGGCTTATCTCGGTAATAAATTCCCTGTTGAAGTTGTTCTTGAAGCCAAGAAAGCCAGGGGAACGCAAACCACAGTTTCGATTGAACACAATGGTAGCGTGGTTTATTCAGATGCTTGGAGTCTTTCTGATGATTACCTGTTAGACAAGAAGAAAGCTACTTTGGAAGCCAAGCAACTAGGTCTTCAAAAATACACTGTCAAGGTCAAGGGCATTGACGATGAAGTCACGTACTCGAACAACAGCCAAGACATTTACATTGATGTTCTTGAGAGTAGGCAAAAGGTATTGATCATGGCCTCGTCGCCTCATCCAGATATTGCGGCACTGAAGTCATCCATCTCTTCGAATGAGAATTACGAAGTTGAAACGACATTGGCTAAAAACTTCACGGGGAATGTAGCTGATTACAGCTTGGTGGTTTTTCACCAAATCCCCGCTTTAACCAAAGAAGGTTCAGTGGCATTAGACAATGCGTTGAAGCAAGATGTCCCTTCTTTGATTGTGTTGGGTGCTGCCACAGATTTCAACGCCTTTAATAACCTGCAACTCGGCTATTCACTGAATGGTTTTTCAGGAAACACGAATCCGATTGCTGGCGTCTACGCCGAAGGGTTTCCTTACTTTCAACTCGAGGAGTCTGGTAAAAGCTTATTCCGAGAACTCCCTCCCCTTTCCGTACCATTTGGCGATTTTCAAGCCGCTCCTGGAGTGGTATCTCTCATCAACCAACGCGTTGGAAACATTGTTACGGAAGTTCCGCTGATCAGCTTCAATCAGGTCAATCAAAACAAAATTGCGGTCATAGCCGGTGAAGGCATTTGGCGCTGGAGAATGGTAAGCTTCTTAAAGCAGAAAGACCACAGCACATTTGATGCTATTTCCACCCGACTTGTTCAGTACATGGCAAGCCGTAACGACAAACGTCAGTTCCGTATCAACGGCAAAAGGACGCTGTTAGAGAATGAACGCATTATCCTTGATGGTCAACTCTACAATGCTTCTTATGAGCTAATAAATGATCCTGAAGTGACCGTTGTGTTTTCAGATACAGACGACAATGACTACTCATTCACATTCGGACGTACTGGAGGTGCTTACCGTTTAGACGCAGGCCTTCTTCCTACTGGAGAATACACTTGGAAAGCCTCGACTCTTTCTGGAGGAAAAACACTTACACAAGAAGGTGCTCTATCTATTCAGCCAATTCAACTGGAAAGTATTGCAACGCAAGCAGATCACAAATTACTGAATCAGCTTGCTGAGATGAACGGTGGAAAAATGGTTTATCCTTCGGACCTTCTGAGCTTGAAAGATGAAATAGCGAACTCAGGTCAGGCTGTTACTATTTCTTACGAAAGGACGCAGCTCACAGATTTGATCAACCTCAAATGGATACTGGCACTCTTACTAGGCCTACTATCTATTGAGTGGCTTACCCGTAAACGAAGTGGATCTTATTGATTCAACACTTCTACGTGGATTCTTTACTCCACCCTTCTTCCCAACTACGTACTTGAAAGAATAACTTGCTTAAAACTTTTGCATGGAACGTTCTTACAAGTCAAAGCGAAGAATTAGACGCTTTTCCATTCTAGTCATTCTTTTGATTCTTCTTGGCGTCTTTCACAAGCAAGTTCTTTTTTCAATTGGAAACCTGTTGATTGCCGAAGATCCAAAAGCTCAAACAGACGCCCTCGTAGTGTTAGGCGGCAGCAGTTATGAACGTGGACTTGAAGCACAACGTCTTTTCGACGAAGGATGGAGCGAGCACATCATTTGTACTGGCGGAAATATCCCAACTGTTCTTGCGGCCATTGACACTTCATTGTACGAGGCAGACATCACCAAAAGCATGCTTGTGAAAAGAGGCCTACCTGGCAGTCAGATTGCGGCATTAACAGGAAGCACAAGCACTAAGGAAGAATCAGAAGAGGTGGTTCAGTATTGCACAGAAAACGGACTCAATCACATTACCGTCATTTCCTCAAAGTTTCATACCAGCCGTGTCAAGAAAGTATTCAATAAAGCATTTGAAGGAACTGCTATCCAAGTGAACTACAGAGGAGCGCCATCTGCTCAGTATGATGAGGCGTTGTGGTGGAAAAGCGAGGCTGGATTGATTATGGTGAATAACGAATATGTCAAGCACCTGTATTACCTCATAAGGTATTAACAAAAAAAGGCGCTCTATGGCGCCTATATCTTTGATTCACGAAAAAACTTAAGCTGTGTAAGTACCAGCAGCTTTAGCGCGTGAAATTGCTCGCTCGATTCCAATCTTGTTGATTGTACGTAGCTCAGAAGTACAAATACGTAGTGTTAACCACTTGTCTTCAGCAGGTATGTAAAAACGCTTGCGAATTAAGTTCGGGTAGAACTTACGCTTTGTTCTTCTTTTCGAGTGAGAAACATTGTTTCCCACCATTACCTTCTTTCCTGAGAGTTGACAAACTCGTGCCATCTTGTTTTTATTTAAAGTGTTCCTTAAAAAGGGAGTGCAAAGAAACGAATTTTCATACTATTCACAAAGTCTCCAGCCCCAAAATTTCATTTCTAAGCAAGGAAAGTGCTTTTCGAACCGTTCTGAGGATGTTTGTGGAACGATCAGAACTAAACCTTAGCTCTTCTGTCACAGTCCCTTTAGGTCCTGAAACAGCGATGTAAATCAACCCTACGGGCTTCTCATCGGAACCTCCTCCGGGGCCCGCAATTCCTGATGTAGCTACGCCAAATGTGGTGTTCAAATTTGAGCGAATGCCTTCGGCCATGGCTACGACCGTTTCTCTACTAACCGCCCCGTGCGCTTCAAGTACACTTGGCAAAACGCCCAACTGATTTATCTTCACCTCGTTTGCGTAGGCAACAATGCTTCCCTGAAAGTACTTGGATGAACCAGGTCTACTTGTGAGCTTGGCTGCTATATTCCCACCCGTACAACTCTCAGCAGTTGACACCGTGGCATTCCTCTCTTCCAGTAGTCTTCCTACTACGTCTTCAATTTGATCGTCTCCTTCGCCAAAAACAAATTCCGAAGCAATGGATTTGAATTCATCTGCTTTTCGTCTGACCTTCTCCTGAACGACGCTTTTGTTCTCTCCACTTGCAGAAAGACGTACTTTCACGATTCCCGGAGACGGCAAGTAAGCCAAAGAAATCCCTTCCGAATCGAGGCTATCAGCCCAATCAGAAATCATTTCTGCCAACATG
This sequence comes from Flavobacteriales bacterium, assembly GCA_029245065.1. GTDB lineage: Bacteria > Bacteroidota > Bacteroidia > Flavobacteriales_D > Sanyastnellaceae > JAQWQB01. The sequence goes on from JAQWQB010000142.1 coordinate 8,731, forward strand.
CTTTCTCCAATTCCTGCCGTTTGAACAGTTAAGTGCTCTATGTGCGGACGGTCAAACCTTTTTTCGATCATATCCAAGAGATGGTCCTCTATGATGCATTTCATCTCGTATGGAACTCCTGGCATGGATACGTATACCGTGTCATCTTCATCAAACCACATACCTTGGGCAGTTCCTTTTGCGTTGGGAACAACAGTGGCGTTAGAAGGCATTTCAGCTTGTTTCTTGTTCACCTCCAATGCCGGCAAGCCGCGTGAAGCGAAGTAGGCTTCAATCTTCTCTCTGATGTCATCATGCATCACTAAATGAGACCCGAAGTACTGGCACAAGGTTTGCTTTGTTATATCGTCTTTGGTTGGCCCTAATCCGCCAGTTATTAAGACCAGATCAGAACGTTCACTTGCGTCTTTCAAAGCGCGAAGAATGTGCTCTTTTTCATCAGAAACAGAAGTGATCTGATAAATTGAAACGCCAATGGCATTCAGTTTTTTAGCCATCCATGCTGAATTCGTATCAACGGTTTGGCCTATAAGGAGTTCATCTCCGATGGTTATTACTTCTGCCTGCATAGGTATGATTATACAACACTGCAAAGATGGTGAATCCAAGGTGGATGAACTAACTTGCATCAAAAGCTTTGAGCATGAAAAATAGAATTCTTCTTTTCGCCACTTGTACCTCTCTTTTCCTAGCAGCCTGCACTGAATTGCAGCAAATTGGAGAAACCATCCTCACTACACCAACAGGCACTGAGTCTGTACTTAGTAATGAAGACGTCATTGCTGGATTAAAACAGGCCTTGGAAATTGGGGCGGAACAGGCAGCATCACTTTCTTCAAAGGTGGACGGGTTCAACAAGAATGACTTGATTCGTATTCCGTTTCCAGAAGATGCTATCAAAGTGAAAGAAACGGCTGAACAGTACGGTTTGGGTGGCCAAGTAGAAAAGTTCGAAACCACCTTGAACAGAGCTGCTGAAGAGGCAGCTAAACAGGCCGCTCCTATTTTCGTTAATGCCATTAAGGAGATGACCGTAGCAGATGGGTTTGCCATCTTGAACGGAGGTGATAATGCGGCAACAACTTATTTGAAAGACAAGACAACAGCACAATTGAAGCTACAGTTTGAGCCTAAAGTTGCCACTGCTATTGAAACAGAAGAACTCACTAAATTTTGGGAACCTCTTATCTCCAAATACAATACGGTTACTATGTTCACCGGTGGAGAACAGATCAATCCTGATTTACAAGATTACGTTACCAACCGAGCCATTGATGGCCTTTTTGTTCACGTTGCGCAGGAAGAGAAAAAGATCAGAGACAATCCGCAAGCGCGTGTTACCGATTTGCTGCAAAAAGTATTTGGCTCCATTGGACAGTAAATGATTACTTCAATTCTGCTAGGACCGTTGTTTTACCTTGAACCTTGTCGCCAATGTTCACTTTGACGTCTGTGCCTAGGGGAAGAAATATATCTACTCGACTTCCAAATTTGATAAACCCACATTCTTCACCTTGTGAAACTTGCTGTCCGGGTTTGATGTAGAATCGAATTCTTCGTGCAACCGCTCCGGCTATTTGTCTGAATAGCACCTCGTGCTTCTTCCCTTTAATAACAAGAGAGGTACGTTCATTGTCGGTTGAGCTTTTTGGATGCCACGCGACCAAGAAAAGTCCTGGATGGTACTTCGCTAGTTTCACTTCACCTTCTATTGGGCACCATTGAGCGTGCACATTCAAAGGGGACATGAATACCGAAATTTGAATTCGTTTGTCTTTGAAGTACTCTGTTTCTTCGACCTCTTCAATGACAACTACTTTCCCATCAGAAGGACAAATTACATGATTCTCGTTTTGTGCTACCTCTCGCTTAGGGATGCGGAAGAACTGAGCAAAAAGAATAAACACACCTAGCGCTAAAACAAGCGAAATGTAGAATACTGCGCCGGTACCCAACCAAGCATAAAGCGCTGAGAGTATGGCAATTAATACTAGTGCTAGCGAAATTAGAATGACGCGTCCTTCACGATGTAGGTACATAGGTTCAAATTGTAAGTAGCAAATATGCGAGTATCACTGGAACTGCCAACAAAATTCCATCAAAACGATCAAGAATACCTCCATGCCCTGGTAGAATGTTCCCAGAATCTTTTACCCCACATGACCGCTTTAGCAAGCTTTCAACGAGGTCTCCAGCATTGGAGAAAATGCCAATAATTAAAGCTACCACCAGCCATTGCGTTTGCGACAATGCATCGATAAAGTCTGACATGAAGTAGGCCACAATCACGGCTAACAATACTCCTCCAACGAAGCCTTCAATGGTTTTTCCTGGGGAAATAGCGGGTGCTAATTTGCGCTTACCAAAACTCCTCCCAGTAATATAGGCGCCCGTGTCATTGGTCCAGAGTAGGATGAAAAACCCAAGAACCAACCAGCCGTTGTACAAGCCATTGATGGTACCCAAGAATGACAGCGCTGCGAAAGGCACGCCAATCCAAATGGTTCCCATGAAGGCGTGTGCGATTCGGGTAATGCCATCTGGTTTGTTGTTGAAAAGCTCAACGACTGCCATTGTGATAAAGACAGGAATTGACGCCAGTAAAACTTTTTGAGGTGCCAACCCTGCACTCACCAAGTAAAATGTGACGTGGACGGATGTAATGCTTAGAAAGCTCCAAAATTTAATAGGGGTCGGTTTCTTTCCTTTTTCAAGGATGGAAAGGTACTCTCCACATCCGATGATAGAGGCAATAAAGAATAGTGCCGCTGAAGTTGATACACCTGTCATGATTGCAAGCGAAAGCACAATCACGAAAACGGTTCCTGTTATTAATCTTAGCCAAAAGTTACTCATGGTCTAATTTAGCTAAAATGCGACGTGCCCGGATGACTTGTTCACCGGGCACGCGCAATTCGATATCACCAAAAAGGTAAAAACTATCTTGTTTGTTGAGAATAATTGTATCTATTCCTTCCGCATCAAGCAGGTTCTTCATGAGAACAACCTTGGGCATGAACGAATTGGAATAAATCAGTTCCCAACCTTTCATTTCAATTATTTTTCAGTTGAAGGAGCGCTCGTTGCATCCGTTGACTGATCTGGCTCAGGCAAGCTTGGTGCTACACCTGGCGCCACTGTTCCACTGTTCTCATCAAGCATTCTTGAGTCTTTGTTGAATGGTCTTTCGCCCATGATCTCAATCAAATCCTCTTTGAAGATAACTTCTTTTTCCAGAAGTTTTCTCGCCAGTTTATCGAGCTTCTCTTTGTTCTTGGTTAGGATATCCTTCGCCGTCACATAAGCACGCTCAATAATTTTACTTGCTTCTTCGTCAATGATTCGCGCCGTTTCCTCACTGTATGGCTTAGTGAAACCCGAATCTCCAGAGCTATCATAGTAGCTTCTGTTTCCGATTTTATCGTTCAATCCGTAAACACTTACCATTGCGTATGCTTGCTTGGTCACTTTTTCAAGATCACTCAATGCACCGGTACTAATTTTCCCGAACGTCACTTCTTCGGCAGCTCTTCCACCAAGTGCAGCGCACATTTCATCGAAGATTTGTTCTGTCGTTGTGATTTGTCGCTCTTCAGGAAGGTACCAAGCGGCACCCAAGCTTTGCCCTCGAGGGACAATGGTCACCTTCACCAATGGCGAAGCATGTTCCAACAGCCAACTCACGGTTGCGTGACCCGCCTCATGGAATGCAATTGTTTCTTTCTCGCGTGGAGAAATGATCTTGTTCTTCTTTTCGAGACCACCAATAACACGGTCAACAGCATCCAAGAAATCTTCCTTGGTCACAAGTGATTGACTCTTACGTGCAGCGATCAATGCTGCTTCATTGCAAATGTTAGCGATGTCTGCACCAGAGAATCCCGGTGTTTGTCTCGCAAGGAAGTCAACGTCAATCTTTGTGTCTACTTTGATCGGACGAAGGTGAACATCAAAGATTTCCTTTCGCTCGTTCAAGTCAGGCATGTCTACGTAGATCTGACGATCAAAACGTCCGGCACGCATCAGGGCCTTATCTAAGATATCTGCTCTGTTGGTTGCTGCTAAGATGATTACACCAGAATTGGTTCCGAAACCATCCATTTCAGTCAATAGCTGGTTGAGCGTGTTTTCACGTTCATCATTGGAGCCCATGTTGGCGTTTTTACCTCTTGCTCTACCAATGGCATCAATTTCATCAATGAATATGATTGCTGGCGCCATTTCTTTGGCTTGTTTGAACAAGTCACGCACTCGTGACGCTCCAACTCCCACAAACATCTCACCAAAATCTGAACCCGACAAAGAGAAGAATGGCAC
>JAQWQB010000012.1 GCA_029245065.1 Flavobacteriales bacterium
CGCTTTCCCTTGCACGTTTCGCACTGCAGTTTGATGTCAGCCATAAACTGCATTTCAATGGTCACTTGACCTTCACCTTCGCACGTGTCGCATCGTCCGCCTTGTACGTTGAAACTAAAATAACTCGGCTTGTAACCGCGAACTTTCGACATTTGAAGGTTTGAGTAGAGCGTTCGAATATCGTCGAATGCTTTTACGTAGGTCACTGGGTTAGACCTTGACGATTTACCAATCGGGTTCTGATCTACGTACTCAATGGCTTTAATTGTTCCCAAATCGCCTTCAATGCCATCCATTTCGCCCATCTTCTGGGAGAAATCGTCAAGATTTCGTTTGATAGCAGGGGTGAGCAAGTCAGTGACCAAGGTAGATTTTCCTGATCCACTTACTCCAGTAACAACACACAACGTGCGCAACGGAAAGGTCACGTCAATGTTCTTTAAGTTGTTTTCACGAGCTCCTTTTACCGTCACCGAGTCTTTCCACTTTCGCACGCGAGAAGGAATTTCAATGACCTCTCTTCCAGTCAGGTATTTGGCGGTGAGGGAAGCATCTGAAGTAATGAGCTCGTCGTGTGTTCCCGTAAAAACGACTTCACCTCCGTGGGTTCCTGCTTTCGGACCAATATCAATGAGAAGGTCTGCGGCGCGCATGATTTCTTCGTCGTGTTCAACAATAATAACCGTGTTCCCCAAATCTCTGAGCGCTTCCAGTACTTTGATGAGCCTGGACGTATCACGAGAATGAAGCCCAATGCTTGGTTCATCAAGGATGTACATGCTTCCAACCAAGCTACTACTTAAGCAAGTGGAAAGGTTAATTCGTTGACTCTCACCTCCGGAAAGCGTGTTACTCAAACGGTTCAATGTCAAGTACCCGAGCCCTACATCATTTAAGTACTGTAGTCGGTTTTGTACTTCAATGAGCAATCGCTTGGCAATTTTCTCGTCGTTTTCAGACAGGCTGAGTTCGTTGAAAAAGGTCAATAATTCGTCGCATGGTTTGTCCACCAGTTCATTGATGGCTGTTCCGCTGACCTTCACATACGAGGCGTCCTTTCTCAAGCGAGTTCCTTTGCAGTCTGGACAGTCTGTTCGCCCGCGATACCGACTAAGCATCACGCGGAATTGAATTTTGTAGCTTTTCTTTTCTAGGTAGGTGAAGAAGTCGTTGATGCCATCTACTTTTTTAGAGCCATTCCACAAAAAGTCTTTTTGCTCCTCTGTTAGTTCGAAGTAAGGTTTGTGAATTGGAAAATCGTGGGCGCGCGCGTTGCGAACCAATTGCTCTTTCCATGTGGACGTTGATTCGCCTTTCCAGCAAACTATGGCATCGTCATAAACAGAAAGCGCTTTGTTTGGAATGACTAAGTCGGGGTCGATGCCAATTACTTTTCCAAATCCTTCGCACCGCTTGCAAGCCCCAATTGGATTGTTGAATGAGAAGAAGTTAGGAGAAGGTTCTTCGAATTCCATTCCATCCAACTCAAATCGATTGTTGAATGTTTTCTCCTGTTGTTCGTCATTCATAACGACAACGATACATTCGCCACCGCCTTCAAAAAATGCAGATTCTGCTGAGTCGGCAAGACGCGTGCTATGTTCACCCGAACTGTCAACTGTGAGTCGGTCAATGACAATTTCAAGTTGGTCTTTTTCTTGAATGACTTCAATCAGACTTGGGTCAATACGTTCAATCTTTCCGTTCACGCGCACCCGAGAGAACCCTTGTTGTTGAAGTACCTCTAATTGTTTCGGGCGCGTTCTATCCTTTAAGGAAGGGACCGCTGCCAGAAGCATGTATTTTGTTCCTTCATCGAACGTAAGGAGGAACGAAAGGATGTCAGCAACAGTATGTCGCTTGACTTCTTCACCCGAAATAGGGGAGAAGGTCTTACCAATTCGAGCATACATCAATTTGATGTAATCATAGATTTCTGTGCTCGTGCCAACTGTAGAACGTGAACTGCGAGAAGTTACTTTTTGCTCAATAGCGATTGCTGGTGAAATTCCATCGATGCCGTCCACCTCAGGTTTGTCTAGCCTGCCGAGGAATTGTCGTGCGTAAGAAGAAAGACTCTCAACATACCTTCTTTGTCCTTCTGCATACAATGTGTCAAATGCCAGAGATGATTTTCCTGAACCTGAAAGTCCAGTAATTACAACCAATTTATTCCGAGGAATCACCACAGATACGTCCTTCAAATTGTGCACTCTGGCACCACGTATAATGATATTCTTTTTGGGGTCAACTGTGCTGTAGTCTAATTCTTTAGCCTCGCTAGTGGTAAGGTTTGTCAACGAAATTTGGTTTTGCTGTTCTACAATTCAAAGGTGGGGCGAAAGATACAGTTAGACAAGCATATGAGAATCCTTCATTAGCTTATTTTAACAGCCAAAGTGAAGCAGAAGTTTTAATGTCTCGAAAGAAAAATTGTATCTTTAGGGAATCAACGACGCAATAAGACAGAAATGTCCGCGTTATATTAGATATCACACACTAAAAATAGGGAAGCTATAGATACACCTTTACTCTGATTGTAAGAAAAAAACGGCCATTGGTCGTTATTGTTTAATTAAAGAGCGAGGTAGTATGCGAGCAAATCAAACCCCTGACCGTGAACTTGTACGAGCGTACATAAACGGTAGTGATTCAGCCTTTGAAGTACTTTTGAATCGTCACAAGAACCAAGTTTTTACCAAGATTTTTATGCTTGTTAAAGACCATGACATTGCTGATGATATCTTTCAAGAGACCTTCATTAAGGTAATCAACACATTGAGATCAGGACGATACAACGAAGAAGGTAAATTTCTTCCATGGGTAATGCGTATTGCTCACAACCTCTCCATCGATCACTTCAGAAAAGGAAAGAAGATGCCTGCTGTGCGCAGCGACGAAGAAAACGATGTTTTCGCAACTATCGCACAAGAAGATATGCACGTAGAAGATCAAATGTGCTGGGATCAAGTGCTGAATGATGTGAAATCTCTTCTTGAGTACTTGCCGGAAGATCAACGTCAAGTAGTGGAAATGCGTCACTACAGCGGAATGAGTTTCAAGGAAATCGCTGAATCATGCGATATCTCTATCAATACAGCTCTAGGCCGAATGAGGTATGCCCTCATTAACCTTCGAAAAGTGATGGAGGAAAAGAAAATCGTTCTGACCCTATCGTAAAGAATAATGAAGGTTGTGCAATAAGATGAAAACGTCCACGTTCTTAGAGGGAATAAACCTAAAAAGAACCGCACCGTATGCAGGATTTTACTCTTAATGACCTTTCAAATTTTTACTTACAAGAAAATCAACTGATTCGTGAACTGTTCAATGATACCGATATGGTCGAACAACCCGAAGTGGAAATGAAACCGAGTGATGACGCGGTGAGCAGAATTCTTGGTTATAGTAAGGCGCTCTCAGTGCGCAAATCGAAAAAAATAAATAACATTCAATTAGTGTTGAATTAGTAAAGGGGGCCGAGGCCCCCTTTTTAGTGCTTTAAAAGTACTGGTTAGTTTCGAATGATTCCATACCGAAATCCAATACCGGCTGACAAGTATCCATCGAATCCAATGGATGGGTGAATAGCCCAACGTGAAAGGTCGCTGCTCATTTCACTGCCAATCGTCAATCCAGGCCATCCAACAAAAACGTCCCCAATAAAGAAATGAGCTTTTGGAGTAATGGTCAAATTGAATTTCTCTTCTTTCAAAGGAATGGTTAATAGCAAGCGGGGATCAAAAACGTAGACAAAATCAGAAACGTTTTCGTTTCCACGAAATTGATAGGCCCCCAATGGCAGAGAAAGAGCAATTTTGTCTTTAAGTAGCCCAATTTTATTATTCAATTCGAAATAGTTGTATCCGACAGTGCCTTCGAAACTGATCAATTCAGAATCAATGGAATATTCCCCTGTTGCATTCTCGAATTTCAAGCTAACATTGTATTGCTCGCTCACCCCATAGTGAACCGCAGCGCTTACGTTTTGCTGAACAGCGGAGCTGGTAGAATCTGTTGTGTATAGCAAATAGTTTGAATAGGAAGCGCTACCGTCAACATCCTTGGTTGAGAGCATTCGGGCAGAATCATAGTTTAGATTAGTTGGTGCGACGCATCCCAAGAATAGGCATGCACTCATTAAGAACACTACAAAAGTGTAAAGCGTTTTCATATGCATTTAGTTTAATGTTAAGTCGAAGATAGACAGAAATTGTACAAAACAAAAAGGACGGCGAGAGAGAGCCGTCCTTTCGTAATTTTTAGTTGTCCAGTTCGTCTGAGTGATGGCATTACCCTATCAGACCCTACAAAGATACGGGCTAGATACTATACGGCGCATCACCCTAAAGGAGGGTTTTGCAGACGAAAATGAATGATTTTTCTCAGTTCTGCACGATGTCAGTCGGCCAACTCAATAACATTGTGCGCATTCACATGAGCCCGAAGAATACTGTCTGTCATTTCACTCCGCGGTAATTCAGTTAAAAATGCCTCAAAATCATTGAAGGTTGCGATGTGTTCAGTCAGCGGGATGTGCGCAAAACCACGGAGTTCATTTCGGTCAATCAATACAAATGATTTCTCTTCTGAAGTTCGACCGTTTCCTTCTAAAATGAAGCGCCCCTTCTCGTTTCGTAGTTCTTCAATCATTTCAGCTACAGCGGCATTGTGCTCTTGGACTGCCGGTTTAGGGAGTGGAGAAGGAGTTAAGTTGCACAATTCGGTATGCAACAAGTACTTTTTCGATTGTGCGAAAAGCCATTCACGTGCTTCCGCATTGGAATAAAAATGACGAATGCAGGGAATTCCTTTTCTCACTTTTTGAATCGCCAGTCGTTGGTACCCTTCGCCGTCCAAATAACTCAACAGCCCGTAATTCAATGTTGGGCGCTTTTGGGCTTTGTTATGAGGTGGCCAGTGCTTCCTAATTTCAGCGTCCTCAAGTAAACGGGCTATGAGCTCGGTGCCGGTTTCAACGGTATCTATGTTAGCCACATCTGTAATGAACTCTTGCCGCCTTTTCGATTCCATCTTCCCACCAAAATGCTGGCGTATGCGTTTCTTAATATTCACCGACATTCCGATGTAAAGAATCTTGCCTGAGGAATCGCGCATGTAATACACACCGGGTTTTTCAGGTAAGTCAAGAAATACTTGCTCGGGCAGTTTGTTCGGCAGCCATTGGGCCGCGGAACCACTTTTCAACATTTGGTCAATGACTCCCGAGTCGTCTTTTTCCATCATCATATGAAAAAGCTCCACGGTAGCCATGGTGTCTCCTAATGCGCGGTGCCTGGCATCATTCCCAATACCAAGATCTCGGCATATTTTTCCTAATGAATAGCTCGAATGCCCCGGAAGGATTTTTCGCGCCATGCGAACAGTACAGAGCTTCTTGGGATTGAAACGCATGCCCATTTCAGCAAATGCCTTTTTGATAAAAGCATAGTCGAAACCAACATTGTGCGCTACAAAAACGGCGTCTTCGAACCACGACTCCAATTCCCGCGCAACGTCTTCAAAAGTGGGCGCCTGTTCCACCATCTCGTTGGTGATACCAGTGAGAGAAGTGATGTAGTCAGGGATGTAATGGTCTGGTTTTATGAGCGATGTGTAGGTGTCATGAATTTCCTTTCCATCCGTTAACACCACGGCGATTTCCGTAATGCTGTTAGCAGAAGCATGACTTCCTGTTGTCTCTATATCTGTAATGGCAAAAAGCACATTCGAAAGTAATCAAAAGGTGAAAACGATGCTATCTGTTTTAGTGAAAAAAGGTTAGCTACCTTTGGAAAAACGTTTCAATGAAATTCAAATTCGTCTTTCTTTTGTTGATGCTTTCATGTGGTACTGAAGTCGAACAGCCACCAGCAACCGATGTTCCCGAATCGGAACAAATTGAGGAAAAAGTGGAGACTACCGTTCCTGCTGCTTCAGGACCGAAGTATCCACGATTGAAAGATGCCACTGCTTCAGGTTATTTAGCTGAATTTGGAGCGCAACAAACAGCAACGCAAGTACGATTGAAAACGTCGTTTGGCGACATCCGAATTGAGTTGTTTGAAGATACCCCGCTGCACAAAGCGAATTTCCTATACCTCATTGAACGTGAATACTTTTGTCCGACGGAGTTGGTGAGAATTGTCCCGGGATTTGTTATCCAAGGAGGGAATTCTGAAAAAGTGGAAGACCAAGAAGAACGGTTTCTGATTGGCGATTACACAATCCCGTCTGAAATGAAAAAGAGCCATCTTCACACTTCCGGGGCCTTGGCCATGTCTAGAAGTTATGACAACAACCCTGAAAAACGCTCTTCGGCCTATGATTTTTACATTGTAGACGGTGCCAAGGTGACACAGAGTGCATTGTTCCAAGCTTCAGAGAAAAACGGCAGGACCTACACCGAACAGGAAAAGCAGATCTACTTCAAGCAAGGGGGTGCTCCGCATCTCGACAATGAACACACCGTTTTTGGCCGGGTCGTTTCAGGGCTCAATGTGGTGAAAGAAATCGCTAAACAACCTAATGATGAGGCCGAGTGGCCTGTGAAGGAAATCGAAATATTCATGGAAGTTGTGCCTAATCAATAGAGAGGAATCGTATTTTAGAAGCATGAAAAGAACTTCTTTAATTGTTGACTGGAAACTAGCATTCGGATTGCTCTTAGGAATGGCTGTGTCGTTTTCCACGTATGCCCAGCAAGCGACTACACAAAACCACCACTATTTTCAAGATGACGACGGGGAATATGGATGGGATTCCGAGAATAGAACCGGATGGGTTTTTGGCTTGAACATAGGGGCTTATTTCGCCAATAAAAAAAGTGCCAATTTTTACAATGGAGATGGAACGGGAAGTATCAATGACGTTCAGGCGAGAAAGTTGACCATTGAAGAACGATTGATCGAATCGGGAACACCGACCTTTCAACAAGTAACCAACGCAATTGGTGCAGAGAGCTTTTTTATCCCGTTTGATTCTTCGCCACAAGCCATGCGCTACAACCCTGGTATTATGGTTGGCCTTCGTGTTGGGTATCGACTCAACAATGAAAACGGATTTTTCATGGATGTGAACGTTGCTTCTATCAAAGCGGCAGATAAGTTCACGCTAACCACCAACTTGTTGCCAGACCCCTTGCAGGGAACTTCAGACACACGACTTTACAATATCATTGGAGAAGAATCGAGATTGAACATTGCGCTTGGATACAGAGCGGCTGTGGTCATCAACGAGACGTCCAATTGGTACTTTGAAGGAGGAGGATCCATGTTGGCAACCAGACTAGACGCGAACTACCTCGAGATAGAAGGACAAACGTACAACTTGTGGGTAGACACTTCTTTTGGGCCGAACAACATCAATGGTCCAACAGCGAACCTAACGTCAACGGGATATGGATTCTACTTCGGAACGGGGGTAGAGATGTTTTACAACGACAAATACGAATTTGATATTGGCTTGAGGTTCGCCCGCGACAAAGTCATCATGGGCAGTTTCGAACAGAATATGCTGAACACACAATTCTTCATTTCGGTAACGATTTGATTTAAAATGTGAAAAGGCCCCACCTCTGGAACCTTTTCTCGAAACCTTAACCAAAATAACTACAAACGATATCGCAGTAGCCTTTGTTTGAAACTGACTAAGTCAAATATACGTCGGTATTCAAGGCGTGTAAAGGGTCACTTAAGGAGCGGTATGGTTTTGCCAATGAGCGGTCGCAAATTCACGATAAGCGTTTTTGATTTATGGAAAAAGCAGTAGAAAAGTCGAATTATTTCCACGGGTATATCTCTTTAACAGGACCTGGAACAGTGCAAGAGGAGTTGAGAAGAAGTCAAGAGATGATGCTTTCAACCCTTCACGAATTGACCGAAGCGCAATGGATGCACCGATATGCTCCTGAAAAATGGAGTGTGAAAGAAGTGGTTCAGCATTGCATAGATACAGAACGAATCATGACCTACCGCGGATTGGCTTTTGCCCGTGGTGAGGAAGGTGCGCTACCGGGCTATGATGAGAATGCTTACGCCGCCTTATCGGACGCTGATCGCAGAGACCCTTCCTTTATTTTAAGTGAGTACGAAGTGGTACGCGCCTCAACGGTCATGCTCTTTGATTCATTTTCAGATGAGATGCTCTTCAAAGAAGGCACCTTCAGCGGTAATTCCGTGCTGCAAGTAATCCACATTGGCCGTATGGTAGCCGGACATGATCTTCATCACTTAGGCGTCATCAAAGAGCGTTACTTGAGAGTTGAGAGTTAGGAGTTCCGAGTTGGGAGTGAGGAGTTGAGTGTATGGAGTTAGGAGTGTCATTGAACATCTCTGTAGGCAGCGCCGCGTTTTATGCGGCGCCTCGCTCATGGTAATCCAATCCTTCCCATTTCGTCCATTTATTTAAAAAAGAAAAGGAGCACTCAGGCAAATGAGTACTCCCTCGCAGTGTATCCGATAACACAGCTTATTTCTTGTTTAGTTTAATGCGAAGTGAAATGGTTTCGTGTCAGTTTCACGTCGCGCATCAGACGTTTCTGAATGCGTTGTTTTAATGTTCACTTCAAAGGTGCACAGAAATTAAAAGCACCTTTGTTAGTTCTTTCCGAAACGTACTTTTCAAAATGGCGATTTTCGCGCTGTATCGATAGTTTTACTTTTTCAAACGCTCTAAAATGACGCTCATATTTAGGAATTAAATAGTTGATTAACAATTAGATGTAGTATGAAATTGGAGTCGAACCTAAAAAAACCACTTTTTCGCCTCAACGTACATAAAATTTGTTCTAAATTCACTTGTTATGGATCCGTTATCAGAGGTAATTGAGGTGTTAGCGCCTATTCAGCGAAAGGAATTTGAACGGTACTTGTCTATTCACGGTAAGAAAGACGATCGGAGAGATGGAGAAATGTTTCGTCTCATTTGTGAAGACCCATCGATTTCTTCAGACCAACTATTAAAAGAACTGTATCCAGATAACAACAGGAATGCGTACCACACTTTACGTAAACGATTGTTTGCGCGCCTGCAAGAGTTTATTTCCATTAAGCTCATTGAAACGGATGCGTCTCCTTCGGGTTCAGTGGCAGTGATGATCAATACAGCTCAGTTCTTCATTGAAAACGAAAAATTCAATTTGGCAGCACGGTTTTTATCCAAAGCGAAATGGAAAGCGAAAAAGCACCGTCTCTTTTCGCAACACGCGGAAGTGCTGAAGCTCAGTATGAATCATGCGATGCAGCTGAAGTTTGATTACGAAGTGCTGTTTCAGGAGTGGAGCGAAATTAAAAAGTTGAATGAGCTGGAAGAAAACGTCTCGTTGGCTACCACTTTAATTCGCTCCCAACTAGATCAATTGAAACGATCCGGAGAATCCATTGTGTTGAAAGAAATTGCGCAGCGGGTTTTGGCGAAATTAGGGGTGAACTCAGATGATATTTACGACGCGGGCATCGCCTACCGACTGATGGAGATTTTCCGCTCCAGTATGATCGCCACAAAGGAATACGATTTGTTCGAGAGCTACGTGGAACAGGAGTTTGAGAAGTTACGTGATGCCAATTCCTTTTCTGAGAACGACATACAATATGAGCTAGGTTTCTTATACATGATTGCCCATGCGAAGTACCGGAACCGAAAGCTTGATGAAGCAGATGTGGTGAACAAGGAAATGCGCTTGAAGGCAGAAGGGGCAGGCGACAAATTGAAACGTGATTACTTCGCGAAGTACAAGATGATGAAAGCCTCCATTGAGACCTATTCTGGCAATAATGAGTTGGCCATTACATTGCTCGAAGAGGAATTAATCAATCCGTCAAAATTGCGCTTAGAAGACCGATTGAATATGATGTTGAACCTCAGCGTCTATTACTTTCAAGCAGACATGTTCGAAGAGGCGCTTGCTCGGATCCAAGGCATGGAAATGAATGAGCGAAAGCTTCAACGGATCATGGGGAAGGAGTGGCGCTTCAAAAAGGCCCTGATTGAAATCATCATATTGATTGAACTTGGAGAAATTGCAAAAGCCAAATTGAGGATGCGCGCCTTGGATAGAACCTTTAGCGATTTCTTGAAACTCAGAATTTACGAGCGCGTGAATGGCTTCTTGAAAGTAATCCGATGGATAATGGACAATCCTACTGAGGTGGCTAGCGCCCATTTTGAAGAGAAAGTAGACTCCATCATTGAACGACTTCCAGGTGATCGGGAAGACATCCAAGCTATGACCTTTTATTGTTGGGTGAAAAGTAAAATGATCCAACGTCCGTATTACGAAGTCCTCGTTGAAACCATTCAGACCTTTGAATAACCGCAGAACGAAAGTTGAGTAGCTATTTCTTAGGACTGCTGTATATTCGTTGCGTAACCCATTGACCAACTCATGAAAAAAGGATTCATCATTGCCCTTTGCGTGGCACTCTGTTCGCCCGTTTTCGCCCAGAAAATAGCGAAAACAACCAAAAAACTTGACGCCTATTACGCAGAAGCACTCAAGGAGTGGAATGTGCCAGGAATGGCAATTGCCATCGTCAAAGACGGCGAAATAGTTTTTGAAAAAGGATACGGCGTAAGGCATGTTGAGTCCAAAGAGCCTGTTGATGAAAACTCGTTGTTTGCGGTAGCTTCCAATTCGAAAGCAGTCACTGCTGCGGCATTGGCTATATTGGTTGATGAAGGGGAAATTAACTGGGACGACAAGGTGCAACAGTACCTACCTACATTCCAATTGTATGACCCGTATGTGAGCGCGAACATGACGATCCGTGACTTACTTTGCCACCGATCTGGATTGGCTACCTTCAGTGGTGATCTCATCTGGTATGGAAGTGATCATTCGAGGGAAGAGGTTATTCGTCGAGCGCGCTACTTGAAGCCGGCTTATGGATTTCGTGAGCACTTTGGCTATCAGAACATCATGTTTTTAGCGGCCGGACAAATCATTCCGGTTGTCACAGGACAAACGTGGGAAAACTTTGTGAAAGAGCGCATCCTGACGCCAATCGGAATGGATAGAACAGTTGTTTCAACCACGGAGTTGCGCAAAGGAGATAACATTGCTTATCCGCACAACGACTTTAAGGACGGACACGTAGCCATTCAATACGTCAACTGGGATAACATTGCGCCGGCTGGTGGGTTGATTTCATCTGTGCATGATTGGTCGCAATGGCTCATTCTTCAAATGAATGAAGGGATGAAAGACAGCACCCAGCTGTGGTCGCCAGAAAGAGCAACCGAAATGTGGGAGGTCCAGACGCCAGAAGCCATTTCTTCTTGGAGTAAGAAGTTATTTCCGAGCAAGACCTTTGATGGCTATGGCTTAGGTTGGGAATTATCGAACCTGCATGGTAAAAAAGTAGTGTCTCACGGAGGTGGCTACGACGGCATGATTAGCAGAACGGTAATGGTTCCTGAAGAAGGAATAGGAGTGGTTATCTTGACGAACTCAATCAGTTACATATCATACGCCTTGGCTTACGAAACCTTGGACAGGCTTCTTGGGCATAAGGAACAGCATGATTGGTCAACAACGTTCAAGGAATTAACATCTTCGGACCCCGAACCAGATCCGGAGCCGATTCCAAATACGACTCCAAGTTTGGACCTGGCCGCCTACGCGGGAACCTATGATTGTGATGTATATGGGAAATGTGAGGTACGATTGGTAGGGGACCAGTTGACCTTTCAATTCAGCCATACTCAAATTTTCAGAGGCACATTTAGGCATTGGCACTACGATACTTTTCAGCTAAACTGGGGGACTCAGATGATGTTACCTTCTGGAACCGTGCAGTTTACATTGGGTCCAGATGGGAAGGTGAAGGAAATGATGATTGATGTTCCGAATCCAGATTTTGATTTCAGCGAATTAGAATTCAAAAAACTGGATTGAATCAAACTCTTTTATATATTTGCACCCCGTTTGAGGAAACTCAATTTCCAAGACGGCAGTGATGGCTCCGTAGCTCAACTGGATAGAGCACCGCACTACGGATGCGGAGGTTCGGGGTTCGAACCCCTGCGGGGTCACAGATTGGAAACCCTCTTAACAGCAATGTTGAGAGGGTTTTTTGATTACTGAGCTAGCCGGTAGGGTTTATTGGAGAGGTGGTCGACCTCAATCACCCGTGGGTGCAATTGAACGTGTTGGGAAGAATGTTAGATGGAATAGGTGGCTGAGTCTGTCGAAGCCTTGGTGAATTTTATCATTGGTAATCAACCTATTTCCAATAAATTTCGTGTACGTTGGCCCCAAAAAGTGGTTTTTTAAATTCCCGCTTCATTCTTGATGTAATTAACAGTTAGACAGCGTCTTAAATCGTCAAAAATTCCTTTTTCATGAAAGGTTTGAAATTTAAAACTACCGATACAGGACGAAAAACGCGATTTTGAAAAGTACGTTTCAACCATTTCTAACAAAGCCCTTCAGAATTTCTTCACACCTTTGAGAAAGCACATCTGATTTATCTTCAGGGTGTGCCAAACATTAAACAACTACTAATGCTTCCGCGAAGAACGACCTAAACATTCGTCTTTCGCCGTGGCATCTAAAAAAGTCAACTATGAAAGACCTAAGGAATTTGGAGAGTATGACCGATCAACAGCTCAATCTGTTTAGGGCCAAGCTACATGTGGAGCATGTCGAATTAGGGTGGAAGGCTGATAAAGCAGCATTGCGTTTGAAAAAACGATTGAAACGAGAAGCCAAAAAGCACAAGGCGTTGGAACCAACACATCAATTACTCCACGACGCGCGTATTATTCACGCCGCCTTGTTGCCGCTGGGCGCATCGGAAGCGTTGAAACTGGTGGAGCAACAAATTGCAGCCTTTGAAGCAAATATTGATGATGTGACGTACCGTTACCGATTGTTGTCAGCTGAAGAAATCGCATTGAAAGAAATGCAGGTCATCTTACTTCGTGAAAAGGCAATGGTAGTGAAGGCTTACTTGAATTCGGTTGAAGAGTTGATGGCTATAAGAGAAGCGAAACAGGCGGTAACATCACCATCTTACGAAGCATCATCGGTACAAGGTTGGAGCCGTGAATTCGATGCTGCTGATGAAAAAGACCTAGATAACACAAGTGGTCTCTTTAAAAGTGGGGGATTCAACTGGCCTTCGCTGCGCTCACTCTTTGATAAAGCACTTAGAAGAATTCCGATCCCTGAGAGGGTGTATGCCTGGCGGTAGTGTTTTTTCGATTTACACTTTTTTCTCATTCTTCCTTCCTACTCCTACCATCACTCAATTGTGTTCCGCCCAAGTACGGTTAAATGCTCCTTTCTGCGATTCGTGTTACCCACAACTCCAAAAAATTACTTTTCTTTAAGCATTCAACTTAGGATTCATAGCACATCAACGGAATTATGTTAGGATATAACGAAATATTTGAGAACAACCAGCAATGGTTAGATGAGAAGAAAAGAACCAACGAAGAGTTCTTTGAACAACTATCAAAAGGACAAGAGCCGGGTTATCTATATATCGGCTGCAGTGATAGTAGAGTAACGGCAGAAGATATGATGGGGGCGAACCCAGGTGATATTTTCGTTCACCGAAACGTGGCCAACTTGGTGCCTAACAACGATGCCAGTTCTGCATCAGTAATTGAATATGCGGTAGAGCACCTGCGTGTGAAGCACGTTGTGATTTGCGGACATTACTTTTGCGGTGGTGTGAAAGCTGCAATGGGAAGTCAGGACCTCGGCGTGTTGAACCCATGGTTGCAGAATATTCGCGACGTATACAGATACCACAAGGCAGAATTGGATGCCATCTCTGATGAAGAAGATCGTTACAAAAGGCTCGTTGAACTCAATGTGCAAGAGCAATGCTTGAACCTTTACAAGACGGCAGTAATGCAGAAGGCCAAAGTAGAGAATAGAATGCCTGAAATCCACGGATGGGTTTTCGATATCTCTACAGGGAAATTGATCGATTTGAAAATTGACGTGAACGGAGTCATTGACTCAATGGACGGAATTTTCAATCTCCATTAATCAATTCGAGACATCTCCAAATTCGGGAACCTTCTTGAAAACAGAGGAGGCAAACGGACAAAGTGGGAGAATCTTAATCTTGTTTTCGCGAGCATAGTCAACAGCGCTAGCGACAAGCTTTTTGCCAACCGATTGGCCTCGGAGCTTTTCAGAAACATCGGTGTGATCTATAATAATCATACCTGTTCCAGCTTTTGAATAGGTCATTTCAGCAAGAAGTTCATCGTCCTCTCGAACGACGAATGCTCCTTTTGTGTCGGTTTGCTCGTGAAGTATTTCCATGACTCAAAGTTCTGAAAAAGATACATACGAAAAGAGAGGTCTTCATGACCTCTCTTTTTTTTCCAGCTACTCGACGGTTACTTAAACTGGAGAATGCGGTATATTTGAACATGCAATTTAGACCGGGAGATAGAGTGCGATTTTTGAATGATGTTGGTGAAGCAACGGTCATTCAGATGGTTGATGCCAACCAAGTATTGGTTGAAGACGAAGATGGATTTGACTATACCTACCTGGCGAAAGAGTTGGTGTTGGTGGGTGATTCAAACGAAGAAAAAGCGGCATACGAGTCGAAAGAGGTTTCCATTGATGAGGTGTTATTACGAAACACCAACCCAGAGAAAATAAAAGAGGCGCAAAAAGATTTCAAGGTCAAGTACAAAAATGAAAATGCTTCAACCACCCGCCGAAAGGGAGAGATGATTGAAGTAGATCTTCATATTCATGAGCTTGTCGAGACCGACATAGGGTTGGATCCACACGATAAGCGTGATATTCAAATGAAGCATTTCGAGCGAATGATGCGGTACGCAGAGGACCATCATATTTCCCGAATCGTTTTCATACACGGAGTAGGACAGGGCGTGTTACGGGCAGAGATCAGAAAGTCGCTAGATGCTTATTATCCGAATGCTACATTCCACGACGCCGATTATTCTGAATACGGATACGGGGCTACAGAAGTGAGGATTAAGTTCAATTAAGATTAATTCCGAGGGTCGATAAAAGGTTTTTTGCTGAAATCCTTTCCAAGCGTGACTTCGATGTCGCTTTCATACACCTATTTTCCTTTCTCCATCACAAAGGCGTCAAAACTTAGGTCTGGCCCCATGAATGCAGGATTGCCTTCCAACCCAGGTGTTCGTGCTGCCAAGTGATCGAAAACAATGCGCTTTTCTTTTGGGTCGAATTTCAGCGAAGTCATTACTTCATCTGCATACACCAATTCAAATCGTTTCGGACTGCCTTTGTCCATTTTGAAAATGGGAGCGCCAAAGCGTATTTTCCCTCCATTGAACTGAAGTACTTCTATTACTTTTCTGCTGACCAAGGCATCTGCACCGTCCCATCCGAGTAACGTGTAATAAGTCTTTTTGCCTTTTTTGAGCTCAATAATTTTGTAATAGAGAGCTCCTTGCCACTTTTCGGGTGTCAAGTATTTGTTGCCAACAGAAGCATTGAAATCGGTCTTGTCCATGAATTCTACCCAGTTGTAGATACCGTTTTTCGCATCGGTTACCTGTAGCATGAAGCAATGGTAGCCATGTGTTTGGTCCATCTTTGGGATGTTCCAATTAAAAAGTCGGAAGGACTCATCGTTCGGTTTAAGAATAGACATGCTTTTCACCTTTGAGAAAGGGTAGTCGAATGCCCCGTCACTGTTCATGACGTCTATGATGGTCGTGCGCAATGAATCGTCATAGGCGCTCATGGCCTCGTCATTTCTGCACGAAGCCATTTGTTGTTGTAGGTCAACAATTCGTGTTTCCAATAGCTCCAAATTGGTTTGGGCATTGAAGGCGAAACAGCCAAATAGGAGGGCAAATGTGAGACAAATTCGTACCATGCAATGATTACTTCTAATATCGTACCAAAGTAAACGGAAATACACCGAAGTTCTGATGTGGCTTAGTTCTTTTCTTCAGGAAGAAAGGTTGATGGTATAGCTACTCCGTTGGTGTTGTTCGCCCAAACAATGGAAGCGATCCACCAGCGATCAGCATGGTAGACCAGTTGAAACGAATTGATTCCTTGGTTACCGGTTTCGCCAATCTTCACCTCATACGTTTGCCAAGCTTGCGCAATGCCATTGTACTCATTGACCGTTAGGTTGATTGGTACTTCGCTGAACGACCCGGGAGTTGTTTTCTGAAAGAGGCGAACGAAATCTTCGAGGGCGAACGACTGCATGTGTGTACCCATTTGATCGTTTTCGCTGACCACCATGAAGTGGGCTGAACTGAGAAACAAGCCCCTGAACTTCTCCCAGTCTTGCTCTTCGGTCGACAGCAATTCAAGCACTTCAGTTACAATTCCTTCAACAGAAGTGGTATTCGGATTCCATTTTTGGCTGAAAGCAACCGCTGAAAAAGAGAGAAACAGGCAGAGTAGGAGGGTACGCATGGTGTTTTTTTGAAAGGTACAAGAAGTTTTGAGGCAAAAAAAAAGGGCCGAAGCCCTTTTTACAAATGCATAAATTCTTTTTTACCGAGCAGTTGCTCTTCCGTTTCCCTGTGGTCGGGGTCATCTACGCAACAGTCAACCGGACAAACCGCAGCGCATTGTGGTTCATCGTGAAAACCAACACATTCGGTGCATTTATCCGTAACTATATAATAGACATCCATGTCTACAGGCTCATTTTCTTCGTTTGAGTCCTTTTCAGAACCATTCAGTAGTGTGATCACTCCTGATAAACCAGTTCCGTCAGCATAAGACCATTCCGCACCGCCTTCATAAATAGCGTTGTTCGGACATTCTGGTTCGCATGCACCGCAGTTGATGCATTCATCTGTAATAATTATTGCCATGTCGCAACTTAACTTGTTTGTACTTTTGCACCACAAATATACGTCACATTCGCCGCACGTTAAGGTGAAAAAGATTCAAAATATGCAACTGCAACAACGAAAAGACCTCTTTGTTCGAATTGGAGCCCTTCTTAAAACCCTTTCTAAGCCTTCAGAAGAACGCGTTGGGGATGCTTTTAGCAATCAATTGGATTTGGATGAAATGGATGGGGTGATCAATCTTGAAGTGAGGCACAACGGATGGTTCACCAAAGAGAATATTCGCCAATCTTTTGCTGCTTGGGGTGAGGTGTTGACTGCAGAAAAGCTTGACAAGTGGCTTGCGAACTACTCCTTCGCTGAAAGTGAAACACCAAAAAAGGTAGGGCTCATTCTTGCGGGGAATATTCCCATGGTAGGATTCCATGATGTGATGAGTGTAATTCTTTCGGGCAATTGTGCGCAAGTGAAACTCTCCAGAGATGACGCGCGGTTATTGCCTTCTGTGATGGGCATGGCGCTCCAGTTGGAACCGAAACTGAAGGAGTACATTGAGTTTGTTCCGGGTAAACTCAGTGGTTTTGATGCTGTCATTGCAACAGGGAGCAACAATACGTCAAGGTATTTTGAATTGTATTTTGGAAAGGTGCCGAACATTATCCGAAAGAATAGAAGCAGTGTGGCGGTTGTTCAAGGAAATGAAACGAAAGAAGAACTCGAACTTTTGGGGCATGACATCTTCTCTTATTTTGGTTTGGGATGTAGGAATGTTACCAACGTCATGATGCCACGCGATTTCAACTTGGATCGCGTTTTTGAGGGGCTTTTTCCGTTCAAGGAAATCGTGAATCATAACAAATACGCCAACAACTACGACTACCACAAGGCGCTCTGGTTGCTGAATAACGAGCAGTTACTGGAAAATGGTTTCATTTTGGTGAAGGAAGATACCGCATTGGTGAGCCCGGTTGGTTCCTTGTTCATTCAGCGCTACGATGACCTGTCTGAGGTGGAGAAGTACATTGAAGAATACACCAACGATATTCAAGTGGTGGTAGGGCGAAATTATGTGCCTTTCGGTCAAGCTCAATGTCCAGAATTATGGGACTATGCAGATGGGGTAGATACCCTGGCCTTCCTTTCTTCGCTTGCTTAGAATTGAAAGGATTGAGAAAACTTGGAATGAAAAGAAGTTAAATCGCACACCAAAACCTTGAGCAAGCAATTTGAATAGTGTATTTTTACCGCTTATGTTGAGGAATATTAAAGTCGCGTGTTGCGCAATCTTAGTTGGAGGAGTTGTTGGTTGTTCTACAGATGTGGAATTGAACGCTCCCTATGATTCAAAGACCATTGTTTTCGGTTTGCTGGAAGCAGATGCTGATACACAGTGGGTTAAGATCAATAGAACGTGGCTGGGTGAAGGCAATAACTTGGATTACGCGGCTATTAGAGATTCTTCTGAATACCAAGAAGGTGAGTTCGTAGGAACCATTAACGAAATTGTGAATGGAGGAGTGGTTAATTCATTCACCATCCAAGATACATTGCTCGACAATAAGGACGAAGATGGAATTTTCTTCGCCCCACAGCATACAGCTTATTACATCGCTACTCCTTCAGGACTGAACGATGAAGCTGATTACAGCATCGAATTGGACTTCACGAACAAGGACGATGTTTCTTCTTCCACCAACATGATCAACACAGTTCCCGGTGCCATCACGTTTCCACCTCAAGGAAACCCTGAGTTCCAAATGAGCTGGGCCAATGTTACTGGAGTTGCTAACGTGGTCTACTTCGATCCGATCTTCAAATGGACTTCAAGCGCCAATGCTTCCAGATATGAAGCGGCTCTTACAGTTTACATCGTTGAAAATGTATGGAACGATTTAGCACATACGGACTTGGTCAGCTCAACACCACGTCAGCTAGAATGGTTCTTAGGTAGTGAAACAGCTACTGGTCAACAAGGACAAACGATTAACATGAAGGTTGAAGGACGTGGTTTCTATTCGTTCTTGAACTCACGCTTGACAGCTGATCCATTCGTTACCAGAGAGATTGGAATTTGGGATGAAGAAGAACAATTTGTACGTGCCTTTGATTTCACATTGACCATTGCAAACGATGAGTTAGCAACTTACTTGGCTATCAATGAACCGGTTACGAATATCGTACAAGAACGCCCAGAATACACCAACATTAACAATGGACTGGGATTGTGGGCTAGTCGCTCTGAAGAAAAGGCAGTTGGTATTGGTTTTACTACGGGTACCATGAGAGCGCTTCAACAAAGTGATTTAACGCAAGGACTGAACTTCTGTAGTCCGAACCCATTCGACGACGAATTAGGTTGTCAATAAGGCTTTTACAGCCCCCAACGTGAATATCTATTTACCGCTTAAAGCTTGAGCAATCAAACTCATAGTACTTTCGTGCTATGTTCAATGAGAAACTTGATGAATTGGAAGACTTTCGAAGCGAGACGCCCCAGGCGTTCTTTCGTTTTGCGGACGGTATTCTAAGGATTTCCATCAAGTCAGAAATGATCATTGATTTAAGAACCATTGAACGAATTGAACACTTCCGAAGAGAAATGACGGTCGGCTGGGAAATCCCTGTTCTGATAGAAGTTCCCAATGACCGATTGCTACTCGACACAGAAGCTTTCCGTTACATGTTCTCAGAAAAGGGAATGGAAGGCTGTTTGGCGAAAGCGATTGTTGTGAACGCTCCCTTGCGGATTTTCCTGCGAAACTTTACCGCATTGTTTCAGTTTGCCACCCAAACATTTCGAGTGTTTAGAAGCAAAAGCGAAGCCCATCTCTGGTTGTTCGAATTCCTACCGAAGGAGGAGGAGTCTAGCGAACAATTCTCAAATTTTGTTTGAACACATTGTCTGCTAATTGAATGGTGACAATGTAATTACCTGTGCTGAGGTGTGATATGACATAAGCACCTTGGCCTTTACTGGTGAAGACCTCTCTTCCTGACATGTCATAAAGAGTGACCTTTTCAGGAACGGTAGTGCTTTTAATTTCGAAGTATTCAGAAGCAATAGAAGGGTAGAGAACTGGAGAAATCACACTCACTTCCGCTACATTTTCAGCTATTTCTTCGTCCAAGTAAGTGATTGAATTGACCTGACCGAATGTTTCAGTGACTTGAAGTACCGGCACGCCTTCGCCTTCTGCCAACCACGTGTACTCCGTACTGGTGCGTTCAAAGGCAAACGACTGTCCGAGTAAGTCAATGTAAATGGAGTCTTCTGCGGCAATTTCAGTACGTACACGTAGTGTTTCGTAGCTTCCCAATGGGGTAATCAACGTGCCGTACCCGTCAACTTCATACGTTCTATCCTGTTCTAAGAAGTAAGCACCTAACGTGGGAACTGAAACATTCCATTCAGAATAAGAACTCCCCGTGTTCCCGAATGCAAGAGGGAAGTCGTAAACGTTGTCAACAGGGTCGGTTACGGCCGCCACTGGAATTGAGTTGATGGTAGCTCCGTAGCCTACAATGGTATATGCCGAAGCATCATTTTGGTAGAATACGTAGAATTCATCAAAGGTGATTCCACCACCGGTGTCGAATCCGTCTGTGTTAATGGCATGATCAGCTAAGTGATCTTGGTCGAACGGATTGTTAAACAAGAACTGGTAGGAAAAAGGAGCGTCTCCAACCTCCACATAATTTCGTGGTGTTACACCTGTACTTTCAAGATTGGCGTAGTCCCACGTGTAATCTTCTCCCGTTTCTGAGAAATCGAAATCATTGATCAGCGCGCCGCTACTCAATGGGTAAGACGTTCCAGCCGTCGGCATATCGGAATCGTCAATGGTAATTTGTCCGAGAACTGAAGATGAAAAGGCGAGGAGTCCGGCGAAAAGAAGTACACGCATGATTAATTTGATTTTGAGGAATTTTCAGAAAGGTGAAATAACTCGTACAAGTTATCAAATTCTTGCTGGTAAACAATCCCCAAGCCTTGTGTATATCTGCTTTGTTGGGTGTTAGCAAGCTCGTTTTCATTGCTTTCGTTGTACACGATCAGCCGCAATTTCCCATCGTCGGTCATTTTGTATTCAATGCGAATATCTCCGATCAAACTGTTCGGGTTTTCCCCAGCCTCAGAATTTTGTGCATGGGTCACCCCAAAGCTTCCGCTAATTAGCAGTCGCTCATTGAAGAGCTGCGTACTTAGGGCAACTGCCAGTTCTTCATTCGAAATTTCGTCGCCAGGAGAGTAGTTCACACCGATGTCGAAATCATCCGATATTTGGGAAAGCCAGTTACTAAGTTGGGCAGAGATAAGCTCCGTAGAGTTTTCGGCGAGACCAATGCTGGTATTCGTCTTGGCAATGTCAGGAGGAGATAAGAACCTTCGCAATACCAACAGAGAAAAGGCCTGCTTATTCATTTCTTGCTCTGTACTAATGGCGCTGGCCACTCTACTTTTGGTGAGTTCGTCCGAACTTGGAAGGGCAATGTCGAAATCAATATTCGGGTTCATCAGTTTTCCGTCCAAATTCATGAAGAGGTTTACTGGAACGCGCTGCTTGTACTGATCAGATTCTTCCGGCATGAGATCGTACAATGATGTATTGAGTCTGTAAATAGCCTGCAGGTCTATGTCTGCTGCAAGCGGATCTCCAAACCAGGA
Organism: Flavobacteriales bacterium; assembly: GCA_029245065.1. GTDB lineage: Bacteria > Bacteroidota > Bacteroidia > Flavobacteriales_D > Sanyastnellaceae > JAQWQB01. Next base: position 21,464 of record JAQWQB010000012.1, read on the forward strand.
GATTTTCCCGCCAGGTTCTACGTCAAACTCCTTGTTGATGAGGTTTTTAAGCGTGAATAAGTACCGGCCTTCAAGCACAAAAATATCTCCGTACATGTTGAATGTACTAAGGTTGTTGATGACCATGTTGATGTGTCCTTGCCCTTTTCCAGACATTTTGTCTCCAACCACATCATCGAAAATGATATTGAAGTTGGCTTCAGGTGTGATATCCAATTCGAGGTTCATGCTGATTCCGGATAAATCAACTTCTTGTTCTTCAATGACTTGTTCGTCTTTGTCTACGAAGGTGATGAACTCTTCAAAGGTCACATCTTCGGACCCCCCAAGTGGCATGGAAATAGTGGTTCCTTTTTCTGTTTTGATGTTCACGTCAATCATCAGGTCTTTGTCTGCGCCAAAGACGTTGACGTAGCCTGTTCCATAAGCTTTTCCGTAATAGAGTGCGTTTTGCGTTTCATCTGTGTTTAAGCACATGAAAGGCGATTCTTCCATGTCTAAGTACACGTCGAAGTTCCAATCCTTGAAGTTGTCGTGAATAATGGTTCCGACGGCATAGGCGCTGTTGTCATCCTCATCATTGATGCGGATGTAATCGAGGGTAAACATGTCGGGATAGATGCCCGCACTCTGATTTAAGTAATACGTTGTGTTGAGGTAATCTACCTTAAAGGATGCGTCTTCAAAGGTGGCTTTCCCTTGTAATTGCGGCGATTCAAGCTTACCTGTGATTTCAATATCTCCAGTAATCGCCCCGTTGATGTTTGATATGCCTTCGGGAATTAATCCGTTCAGGAATGCCAACGGTTGACTATTCAATTCTGCAAGAAGGTCAAGGGGAGAATCTTCATTGTCAGGGGAGTAGAAGCCTTCAAATGTGATCTTATCCAACTCTTCTCGGGATATGTTTCCGTCTATTTGCAAGCGCCTTTTCACCTTGTCCCAATCGCTTTCTGCCGAAATATCTCCAATGAGGTAGTCATTCAAATGATAGTCTAAGATGTCTAGGTTACTGGCGAGGATGGTTTTTCCGTACAGGTCCTTGACACTAAGGAAGCCGGTGATAACGCCCGTTTGGGTAATTCCAGCCGAGGCGAGCACAGGATCAAGAAAGGCGATCTGTACATCTTTCAGTTCTGCTTTCATCTCGTCTTCTGGGTCGTCACTTATGGTTCCGAAGAGTTTAATGACCTGGTTGTCGTGAGACAGATTTAATAGGTCAATGGCGATGAGGTCGTCGTGCAGTGAAATGGTTGTTGTGTCTTGTAGCAACCATTGATCGTTGGCATACCAAATGGAGGCGTTGTTCAGACGTGTTTCGACATGCGTACTTGATACAATTTCAGACTCAACCAACAGGTCTCCTCGGAGTAAATCTGCCTCTTCGCCCCATGTTAAATTGGAGTAAATAGTATCTCTTTCGTTCCGCATGTCGAGGCTAACTGCGTTGAACTTGCTTGCCCCGCCTATGCTGAGTTGATCGCTTAGTACGGTAAGGTAGAGCGACTCGTCAGGCCTACTGATATCAATGGTTAAGGTGTCTAGCGTGTATCGCTTGTACGAAATATGGTTGGTGGTGAAAATCCCCTCGAAGGTCCCGGTCTTGTCATTCATGTTAATGGCAAGTCTGCTTCCCGAAGCCAGTTCAAGTTCTGGCGCCAGGAGTTGGGAGACGAGTTCGAAATTGTGAATGTTCAGCACCATTTGGAAGTCTTCAGGTAGCCGAGACTCCTTGGTTTCGGACACCACATAATGTGGAATCGCATCAGAAATAATTTCTTCAACTCCTGCAACCAAGCCTTTTAGGTTGAATTTTCCTTGCAATTGACCTGAGGCTAGGTCAGATGTCAAAGTGAACGATTTACCACTGGCTGTTTGTGCCAGGTCCAGTGTCAGGTTTTCAATGGGGTATTCGCTTTGTGCTGTGCAAATGAGGACGTCGGTACCTTCCAAACTACCGTTGATTTGATCGAGATCTATTCCGCGTGATTTGATTCTGAAATCGCCCGAAAGACTCGTGTAGTCTGGTAAGTCGACTAAATTCAGCGCTGGCGGATTGAGGTGTGTGATTTCAGTAGAGAAATCCAGGTAAGGTAGTTTTTCCGAAAAATCGACAATACCGTCGAAGGTAAGCTGAACGTTGGGGTCAATGATGCCAAGTTTCCCTTCGAAGAAATTTTGCTTGAATTGTCCAGAAGTCTTGATTCGCTTGTATTCGTAGTCTTTGACCGTGATTGATTCAATGGTTCCATTGATACTTGCGTCCAAGTCGTCGCGTGTCAACCCTCTTCCATCGATGGCGAAGGTGGAGGTGAGATTCCCTAACGCAGGCGAAGAGTAGAACTTGCCTAGGTCAAACTGCTTTGTTGACAGCTCACCGGCATATTCATAGAGGTCATTCTTTTCGATGAGCTCAATATCAGATTCAATAGCGCCAATGGCTGTTGTAACCGTTCCAAATGCCACGAAGTCATTGACAAAACCGGTGAATTTCCCTGAAAAGCCAATATTCCCCAGCTTGTAAATGTTCGCCGGTGTCTGGATGGTCTTTCCTGTATTGAAAGGAGGTAGTGGAATGCGGTCAAGTTCACTCTTGGTGGCATTGAGCTCTGAAATGGAAGCGTCAATGAATGTTTGATCAAAATTGGGCAGTCCAATCATATCAATACGGCCTTTTAACCAGGTGTTCTGATCAATTGAGACGAACAGGTTTCGCCCCTTAAGGTTACTGACGCTCCCCCGTACCTTTCCTTTGAAGTCAACTGTTCGGTCAAGGCCGATTAAATCACGTGAGAAATAGCCCAGGTCTGCAAAGTGCAGTGTTGACTCTTCAAATTGCACCTTCATTTGCACTTCTTCAATGAAGTTTGCGTAAGCATCCCACTGCTCACCTAAGAAGAGCAAATCTCCATTTAGGTTGGAATTTGAAGTGATTAACGTGAAGTCATTCAATTCGAGACTATCTTTCCGGAAGTTGAACGCCCCTTTTAGCTGCTGAAGGTCGAATCCTTTCTCCTCCAAAAACGCTATTTGTTCGATGGACGCTTCTATTTCGGAACCTTTCATGTGAAAATCCTGTACCGAAACATCAATTTTAGAAAGGTTAAGGTGGTCAAAATCGATCAGGTCAAGCACCTTTTCGTCGTTGTCATCATGGAAAGTGAACTGTCCTTGGCGGATCGATATGGTTGAAATAGTGACACTCGTCTCTTGGGTAGAATCTTGTTTATCGGTACTAAAATAGGCCAACAGCGGATCAAGATTTGTGGTTGAATCTCCTTCCAATATTCGCAAATGAAACTGTGGTTCAACAAGGGATATTTTCCGTGCTTCGATGATTCCTTCTGTGTAGTTATCGCCAAGACCTCTCAATGATAGTTCTTTGGTATCCAGAATGGTATCATTGTTTAGGTCAAGTACTTGTACATCTTCTAGGACAAACTCTGTGGGGAAGCGAACATCTACTTTGTCAATGGAGAATACGTAACCAGTTTCACTCTCCAAGTAGTTTCCAATTCGCTGAGTGATCCACGTTTGGACAGGGGGCAATTGAATCAGCACCCAAAGTAGAATTACCAAGAGTAGAAGTCCCAGACCAAGGCGGCCAACTATGCGAATTAGTTTTTTCAATCAGCTACGAAGATAGTGCGTATGAGTGTGTGTTTATTCAACGTAATTTTACAGTGCAAAATATATACCGTTAATAACGTGAACCAGATTTCAGACGCTTCTTTACTACTCGCTATTGAGTCTAGCTGTGACGATACCAGTGCGGCTGTTTTGAAAGGCAACAAAGTGCTTTCTAATTGCGTGGCTACGCAGTCTGTGCATGAGCAGTATGGAGGTGTAGTTCCGGAGCTTGCGAGTAGAGAACACCAAAAGAACATTATTCCTGTGGTCCACGCAGCGCTCGCGGAAGCGAAAGTAGACAAGTCTGCTCTTCAAGCCATTGCGTATACCAGAGGTCCAGGACTTCTCGGTTCGCTGCATGTGGGAGCTGCGTTTGCAAAGAGTTTGGCCATGGGGTTGTCTATTCCCATGATTGAGGTGCATCACATGCATGCACACATACTGGCTCATTTTATAGATGACGGTTCTCCAATTCCAACAGACCCTTTTCTGTGTTTGACGGTGTCAGGCGGACATACTCAGTTGGTGCTTGTTGAGTCAGCTACTTCTATGCAAGTCATTGGCAACACCTTAGATGACGCTGCTGGAGAGGCTTTTGATAAAATAGCGAAGATCATGGGGCTGCCATATCCTGGCGGACCTTTGATCGATCAATATGCTGCAAAGGGAGATCCACAGAAATTCACCTTTCCAAAATCGAATATGGAAGCGTTGGATTTTAGTTTCAGTGGCCTGAAGACAGCTGTGTTGTATTTTTTGAAGAAGGAGATGGCGAAGGATAGCAACTTCATAGCCGATAACCTAGCCGATCTTTCGGCCTCGGTCCAATACACGATTGTTGAGGTTCTAATGAAGAAAGTGGCTTTAGCCGTAGAGCAAACAGGAGTGAAGGGAATTGCTCTTGCTGGGGGGGTTAGCGCAAATTCGGCCTTGCGGAAAGCCGTGTCTGTTTTTGCAGAAGAACATGGGCTAGCATCTTACATCCCCGCATTTGAGTATTGCACAGACAATGCTGCCATGATCGGTATAGCAGGGCAATTTCGGTTTGCCGCGAATGATTTTGGGAGTTTAGAAAACGCTCCTTCGGCCAGGTTGCCTTTTTAAGCGAGCATTTCTTCATTGACGTATTCTGCCAAAGGCAACCAGTAAGTCTTGTTCCATGCTTCTGTAAGCCACCCATCGCATGTTTCTGGAACAGCCATGTGGTTCATGCTCAATCGGGTGCCACCAGATTCAGATTTTTCAAAAGAGAGGTCAACGATAGAGTAGTGCCCTCTAGGGAATTTACGGTGCGTCCACGCGAGTACCATGCGTTTATTCTTGACCAATTTGAGGAAGTTCCCCGTGTGATTCCCATTGCAAAAAGAAAAAGACCCTCCTTCTTGGGCGTCAATTGAACATGCTTTGTTGGTGAAAGCAGCGTGATTGACTTCATCAATGAGTAAGTTGTAAATATCTGAAGGACTGGCGTTTACTTCAATTACTTGAAAGATATTGGCTGTTTTTTTCATCATAACATTCCCAATTGGTTAATACAATTTAGGAATTCTGCCGTCAGAATCGCAAAGTTCTACGTTAACATTCTTAACAATTCGATAGGGAAAGCTTTCAGTTCTGCCAATGAATATTTTCAGTAGCCGAAGTGTCTTCTGACACTCGTTTCAAGCTTTCTTTTGTACTCATCTTGCAGCCAAGTCAAGTAGCTCTCGGTTGTTTTTGCAATGCAGTACGAGTAGTGCTTCACGCGGTATTCGATGTCTTTTTCCAAGAGGGTAATGAGCTCGAGTCCATCCCAGAGGTCTTCTGAGTTTTCCGTTACCATTTTCAAGTGGTCTTGGATTGAAGCGTCAATGGCGGCTCTTGGACGTTCTCCTTCTTTGGTTAACTGACGGTACACTTCTTTGATGTTGAAGTCGCCCAATTTCGATTTGCCAAACTTCTTTTGAACTTCGGTAGGCATTTCATAAACGAATTCTTTTTCAATTTCTTCGTCAGAATATAGTCCGTCAATGTAGGCGTTAGGTGCTTGGAAGATATCTTGCCAGTTGACATGACTTTCCCAAAGTCCGAAACGTCTGCAATTGTTTCCGAGATCGATGATGTTGAAGTTCTTCTTCTTTGGCAGTACACGTGACCCACGACCAATCATTTGGTGATAGAGGGTCAAACTTTTTGTAGCCCTATTGAGGATAACGGTACTCACTTCGGGTTCATCAAAACCAGTGGTCAAGATACTCACCGACGTCAGAATCGCGTCGGGCTTGGTTTTGAACCAATGGAGGATTTCAGCACGCTCTTTTTCACTGTGGGTGTTGTCTAAGTGCATGATCTCATACCCAACCTCTTTGAACAGGGCATGTACTTGCTTACTGGTGGCAATACCGTTGTTGAAAATCAAAGTTTTCGTTCCCTTGGCCTTTTCTTCATACGCATAAAGAAGTTTTTCCTGCATGAAGTAGTTGCCATAAAGTCTTTCCGAAGAGCTAACCGTATAGTCACCGTTGATGCCAATCTTCAATGAGCGAAGATTTACATCGTAGCTGTACGTCGTTGCCTTGGCCAAGAATTGCTTGTCTATCAACGTTTGGATAGATTCCCCAACAATTAGTTCTCGATAATTGTCTTTCAGCGGCAACTTGATATTCGAACTCAGAGGGGTTGCTGTAACACCCAAAATAGCCTGGTTTTCGAAGTGCTTGAACAGCTTACGGAATGAGTTGTAGTGGGCCTCATCGATAATAATTAGCCCAAGATCATTCAGGGTAATCTGTTCTTCATTCAAGCGGTTATTCAACGTTTCTACCATGGCAACGAAGCAGAAATAGTTTTCTTCGTCTGGCAGGTCTTTCACCTTGCTGTTGATCACTTTGTTCCCAACACCGATGTCGTTGAGCATTTTACTTGTTTGACCAAGAAGCTCGATACGGTGGGTGAGGATCAGAACTTTCTTTTTGGTCTTTAGAATGTATCGCTTCGAAATTTCAGCGAAAATAACTGTCTTTCCTCCGCCTGTAGGCAATTGAAAGAGCAGATTATAACCGCTAGGATCTTTGTCTATGCGTTCGAAAATAGCATCAATCGCATCGGATTGATAGCCGTAGAGTTCTTTTCCTTCGCTTTTTTCCAGCTTTTCTAGCAACGGATTCGCCATTCCTTCTTCCCAAAAATTGTGATTTGCAAAAGTACCCACAATTAAAGTGATATTGCAATCTAAGGGCAGGAAGTTCTAAATTTCCAGCAAATTTTAGCATTTCAAGGTATGAACGTCTCCATCAGTCAGAGCTGGAAGGAACAGCTTAAAAGTGAGTTTGAAAAACCATATTTCACTGAATTAGTGAGTTTTGTGAAAGGAGAATACGCTGAAAGACGATGCTTTCCTCCCGGTAAAATGATTTTCAACGCTTATGACGCTTGTTCATACGATGACATCAAAGTGGTCATTTTAGGACAAGATCCGTACATCAGGCCTGGTCAAGCGCATGGATTGAGTTTCTCAGTCCCAGCTGGAATGGATCTTCCACCTTCGTTGAAAAACATCTACAGGGAATTGGACGAAGACATGGGTGGGCCGAAGCGCACAACAGGAGATCTGACTCCTTGGGCGAAACAAGGGGTATTCCTACTAAACGCCTCATTGACCGTAAGAGAAGGAGAGTCGGGATCGCATCAAGGCAAAGGGTGGGAAACCTTCACTGATGCTACTATTGCCGCTTTGAATAAGCATGAACGCGGATTGGTTTTTATGCTATGGGGAAGCTTCGCACAGAAGAAGGCAAGCCTACTGGATTCAAGTAAACACCTCATCCTAAAAGCCCCTCATCCTTCGCCACTATCTGCTTACCGTGGCTTCTTTGGATGCAAGCATTTCAGCCAAACCAATGAATGGCTTTCAAATAATGGAAGGGATGTGATTCATTGGTGAACATTTTTTACCTAATTTTGGTCCATGCATCGATTGTTGTCGAACGTATTAGCAATGCTTATTTGTGGTCTCTTGTTCTTTGTGAACGGAGCTATCTCGGTGCACTATTTTGCAGATCACTATTCGACATGTGATCACGATCACCACAGTCATGATGCAACTGATCATGACGATGAATGTCCTGTTTGCGATTATGAATTCGCTTCTTTCGCACCCTTCGATCAAATTGATGTAAATGAAATCCTGCTTCAAGAGAAGCCGGCGTGCATTACATGGTTTGACAATTCGTTGATCGGAGAGCCAGTATGTTCACCAGCTACCCGCGGGCCGCCGCAGCGTGTGTAATTCTTCTATTACATCACGTTTAATTCATTTAAATGAACAAGTACCTTTTACTGTTCATGGTGCTCTTAGTATCATGGAACAGTGAAGCACAGTATCAGTTGTCTGGGCATTTTCTAGACGATGATACGCGCAGCCCAATTCCTTTTGCGCACGTATTTAACTTAGCTGATAGCACCGGTGTTATTGCTGACTTTGAAGGTTATTTCAACCTTCAAACAGAAGCGTCTTTTTGTGAACTACGCATTTCTTGCGTGGGCTATGAAGACACTACTATAGCAATAGACTTGACCGAAGTGTCTCACCTGGATATTACCCTGAGACCAGCTGTAATTACACTAATTGGTTCTGAGGTTGTAGCCCGAAGATGGCACCCCGGATTGAAGTACACACCCGTGAAGGTGATTGATCCTAAGCGATTGTCTTCTGGATTAATGCAACACAGCGCGTCTATCTTTTCAACGGTGGAAGGAGTTTCCTCTATCTCTACGGGCACGAATGCTGGTCAGCCAGCTATACGTGGGTTATTTGGTTCTAGAGTTGGCGTAATTGTAGACGGCGTACCACAGCAAAACCAGCAGTGGGGAGTTGATCATGGCTTGGATATTGAGCCATGGCTCATCCAGGAATTTGGTGTGCATAAAACGGGAGCAGGACTTATTTTCGGCCCGAATGCATCAGCTGGAGCAATAGAGGTGAGCACTGTTCCAAAGCTCGCTCCAGGTGATTTATTCGCCAAGGGTGTTGTCCGTGGATTAAGCAATACAGGATTGGTTGAAGGTGCTGCTCAGATTGGTAAGCGTTGGGATAAATTGTCTCTCAGTACTTCTTTGAGTATGAAGGGATATGGCGATTTTGCTTTGCCCGCAGACTCTTTTGAATACCTCGAAAGAGACCTACCGTTGAAAGATGGACGATTGGTGAATACATCTGGAACGGCCAATGCGCAATCATTGGCCCTGGAGTGGAAAGCACCGGTTCATTCGTTCACAGCCACCTTTAGAAGAAATTCCCAAGAATACGGGCTGTTCCCAGGCATCTTCGGAATCCCTTCTGTAGATGACTTGGATGGCGATGGCGATAGACGGGCCACGCAGCTTCCTAGGATGACATCGTTGCATTCTGTTGCGAGCCTTGCATACAACCGCAGGTACAACAATGGAACCTTGAATGTTATTGGGGCACTGCAGCAAAATACACGTGAAGAAATAGGAGAACCACACATTCATGGGAATGCACCGTTACCAGAAAGTACGCTTGCTCTTGGACTCAAATTGAACACCGCATTTGTTGATGTTGATTGGTCCGGATCGAATTTAAACAAGATGTCATATTTCGTTAAAGGGCAAGCAGAATTTCAGCGTAGCGAAAGTGAAGGCTGGGAGTTTTTGATTCCTGATTACGACCAAGATCTATTGAGTGTAGTTGGGGGTGTTCAGTATGATATTTGGGGCGGAGAACTCCTCGGAGTAGCCCGTCTAGATTATCAACGAACGTCAACTTCCTTATTCGAAGAACCTTTGTACAACGGCAACGAAGAAATTGTTGGTTTTTGGATCAGAAGTGAAGAGAATGAGGTGAGCAACACCAACTTGGGGGGGAGCTTAAGCTTTGAGAAATCACTTCCCATGCGCGCAGTATTAGCAATTCACGCTTCTCGAGTAGTGCGAAGCCCAAGTGCTTATGAGTTGAGTGCCAACGGAGTTCATCATGGAACGTTCCGTCATGAAAGAGGAAATCAAGCGCTAACACCTGAAAAAGGATACGTACTTGACGCCGAATTAAAACGATTCAACCATTGGGGAATTAATCCATTCGCAGGGTATTATTCGAACTTCATTTTCTTGGCTCCATCGGCTACGTTCTCTCAATTGCCCGAGGCAGGTCAAGTATATCAATTTGAGCAGTCTGAAGTAATGAGGTACGGAGTGGAAGCTTTCTGGCAATATGAGCTCAAAAGCTACGAAGTGGAATTGGCTGGACAATATGTAAGCTCGTTTGTTTTTGAAGAAGGAGCAGCGTTGCCTTGGACACCTCCTTTTTCGGGATCCATTAAACTGACTAAGAATTGGCAGCCTTCGCCGCAGTCAAATATCTATCTATCACCGGAGTTGCAAATCACTTCGGCACAAAACCAAGTGTTTAAGAATGAAGACGAAACACCTGGTTACCAACTGTTCAATCTCAGTTTAGGATACATTTTTGAAGCGCCTAAAATGAATATTGACTTAGCTGTCTTCGGCACAAATCTTTTGAATACAAATTACATCAACCACATGAGTAGGTACAAAATTCTGGACCTTCCAGAAGTAGGTGCCAATGTGGGAATAACAATGATTATCACATTCAATACAACAAACCAATAAAGATGAAATCAAATCTATTTTTAGTAGCGCTATGCGTGCTAACACTTGTAGCTTGTAAAGACGAGAAGGACAACGAGAACCCGATAATCTCTTCAGTGAAGATTAACGGAGAAGTTCCAACAGATCACGTGCATCTAGATGCAGGAACCGACATGGTGATTGAAGTTAGATCAACAGACAACGAAGAGTTGAACCAACTTAAAATTGAACTTCACCCAAATGAAGATGGACATAGTCACGACGAAGTAGGTGGCGAAGGAGGAGCAGACGGCGATTGGGAAGTGCTAGATGTTCTTAACGTTAGTGGAACGGCACAAACAACTACTCGTACGTACAGTATTCCTGAAACCATTCGTGGTGAATGGCACTTGGGTATCTCATTGTTAGATGCAGAAGGGAACGAAGCAGCTGACAAGTTTTATGAGCTTGACATGGAAAACGAAATCATTCCAAACATTGAAGTTGTTTCAATCAACGGCAGTGTTGTTGAAGAGGAAGTGGAAGTAGAAGAAGGAATGAACATTGACGTAGCTGGAACAGCAACTGACAGCGATGGATTGGATGAAATTCACGTTCACCTTGAAGATGAGGATGGAAATGAGTTGTGGGAAATGGAATACGATGCGAACGGTGAAACATCGTTTGACCTTTCTGCGATTTCGTTTGCTGTGCCTGCTTCAGGAACAACTCACGCTGACTTTGCTATTGAAGCAACTGACGTGAATGGACACTCTTACTCATGGGTAGTAGAATTCCACTACGAGTAATCCTCCAACTCCCAGATGGCCTCTGCCAATTCAGACTTGGTTTTGAGGTCGCGCTGTTCGGTGGCTAGTTGCTCGCCTTTACGGTACACAGCAATGGCTTCACTGAACTTACCTGACGCTTCCAACAGCTTCCCAAGCTGATAGTAAGTCGGAAGGTATTCTGGATGAGAAGCGGATAGTTTTTGCAACAATTCAATTGATTGCGAAGACTGTCCGCTTTTTACGTATTCAAGAGACAATGCATAAGGCAAGAATGGATCATTCTTATCTGTTTGCATCATATCAAGTAGCATTTCTACTCTGTTCATGAGTTGTTAACCTTAATGGTGTGTTCACTAGCGTAGTTGATGAAAACAGCCGTGTTTTCGGTTAGGGGCGACGAATGCTCGCAGACCCAAGTGGTATTTTCCGTGCGCACGTTTATAAGATAAGTTTGCCCTTGAAACATGGATGAAACGACGGTTCCAGGAATGCCTGTTTCTCCTAGCGAGCAGGCCTCAGCACGAATGATTGTACTTGAAGCAGCATCTTCTTTAATAATGTTGAATGGGCCTAGTAGTCCGGTTACATAGGTGTTTTCTGGACTGTTGTAAATGTCAGTAGGGGTGCCGATTTGCTGAACAACACCATCCTTTAGAATGACAATTTTGTCGGCAATTGCGAGTGCATCTTTGGTGTCATGCGTCACAAATACAGCCGAAACATCTTCTGCCTTGAGCAGGGTTTTCAATTCATGTCGGAACTCAAACTTCAAGGATTCATCAATATTACTGAATGGTTCGTCCAATAAAAGCAACGATGGTTTCGCTGCCATAGCTCGGGCAATCGCCACGCGCTGTTGCTGGCCGCCAGAAAGTTGGTCTGGTCTCCTGTTTGCCATTTCAGAAAGCCCTACCAAAGAAAGCCAATGCTCAACAGATTGAGCAGCGTTCTTTTCTTGACCTAATTCAATGTTCTTTTTTACCGAAAGGTGCGGGAACAGGGCGTAGTCTTGGAACACCAAACCGATATTCCGCTGTTCCGGTTTTACCATTGTACGTTTGTCAAACAGGACAAGGTCTTTCATCTTGATTTGACCAGAAGTTGGTTTTTCGAAACCGGCTAGCGCCCGAAGAACGGTTGTTTTACCGCTTCCACTTTCTCCCAACAGGGCAATGATTTCGCCCTGATTAATAGCAAAAGAACAGGCATGAAGAACCTTGTTCTTGCCATAGTGGTGGTCTAATTGTTCAACGGTAATGAGGCTCATTTTGCGCGAAGTGTTCGGTGAAGTAAAAGTACAGGAATCATTCCTAGCAGTACAATTGAGAGTGCTGGCAATGCGGCTTTACTCAAAAGTTCATCATCGGCATATTCAAAAGCTTTGGTCGCAAAGGTTGAAAAGTTGAACGGACGTAGAATAAGTGTCAAGGGAAGTTCCTTCGTGATGTCAATAAACACTAGGGTAGCAGCAAGTAGAATACCGTTGGTTGAAACGGGTAAATACACCTTTTTCAAAACAGACCAAGGTGATTTCCCCAATGATTGTGCAGCTTCGAAGAGCTTGCCATTTCTTTTTTCTGCTTCGGCTTGGAGTGGCTGATAGGCTACGCCAGAAAAACGCACGGTGTACGCAAAAATGAGCATTCCGAAAGATCCAGTGAGAAGCAATCCTTGTCCAATGGCATGGTCAATTCCACTTGATAGCAGCAAAACGCCAATGGCAATGATGGCCCCAGGAATGGTGTATCCTATGGAAATGCTTCGGCCTATGACCCTACTTAATTTTGATCGGATGAGTTGCTGAGTAAATTGGGTAAGAAGCGCTATCAATAAAATGAGTGCAACACCGGCCAATCCAGAAAGCAAGCTGTTTCGTCCTAACGTAAACCACTCATCAATTGCTCTGCCATGTTCAGCAAGCGTGAACCTCCATGCCAAATAGGCCACAGGGGTAATGAAAGCTATGATGAATAAGCCCCACGTGTAAATTCCTGCAAGAATCGCAGGGACTCCTGTCAGTTTTTTCGGTGCCGATTTCTTGGAACGCGTAGATTCGGTGACCTTGTGTTTGCGAGAGAACCAATTTTCGAGGTAACTCAATAAAGCCACGAGAACGAACAGCATCAACGCCAACCGAACGGCAGAGTTCAAGTCGTTCATTGAAAACCACGCCGTAAAAATTCCTGTTGTGAAGGTGGTTATGCCGAAGTACTTCATGGCTCCGTAGTCGTTCAAGACTTCCATGATCACAAGGAAAACGCCTCCGATGAGAGCCGGACGAAGCAATGGTAAAATGACTTTGAGTAGGAGTGAAGTGCCTTTTAGTCCCAAGGAACGCGCGTTTTCAATGTAGCTATTGTACCTACTTTCAAGGCTAACTCTTGCTGTGGCGAAGATGTAGGGGTAGAGGACCAAACTCAATACCACGATCAGTCCCGGAAGGTGCATGATGTTCACGTGCCAATCGTTTTGTCCGAGGCCGCGTCCAATTAAATGAAGTGGTCCAGAGTATTCGGTGACCCCAGAGAAGACATATGCTGCAATGTAAGAGGGGATGGCTAGCGGTAGAAGCAATCCGAATCGAAGGAAGCGCGCACCTGGAAACCGGTACATCGAGGTGAGGTAAGCGCTTGATAACCCTAGCAGCACTGTGCCGAGTCCAACTCCTGCAATGAGAATAAGGGTGTTGGATATGTAAGCGGGAAGAACTGTTTCTTTCAGGTTATTCCAGGCGCTACCGAGTGGTTTGAAAAGTTCAGGGAAAAGGCAAAGAATGGGACTCAGCAAGACAAGAACAGCGACAATCGTGGCCAATAACCACCATTGTCGCTGATCCAATAAAAATCGTTTTTGCGAGGTATTCTTAGTTCCAGCCTGCTTCATTGAATAAGGCTACAGCTTGTTGGTTGTTTGTTCCCAACGCTTTCAATGGAAGTGCATCTGTTTTGAATTCCCCCCAGCTTTGAAGAAGCTCAGAAGGAGATGCTTTTTGATTTACTGGGTATTCGTAGTTACCGTCTGCAAAACGTTGTTGTACATCCTCTCTTGTCAAGAATTCCAGCAACTTGATAGCGTTTTCCTTGTTTGGAGCATGCTTCGCAACTCCTCCACCCGAAACATTCACGTGGGTTCCACGTCCGTCTTGGTTGGGGAAGAAGAGCTTCACACCTTCACCTGCTTCACGCTCCAATTCGTTATCAGAATTTACAAGCTTTCCAATGTAGTAGGTGTTCACAATGGCAATGTCGCCTTCGCCAGCTGCAATAGCTTTCACTTGATCTCTATCATTTCCTTTCGGCTCGCGGGCCATGTTTCCACGAACAGCAGTTGCCCAAGCCAGTGCTACGCTATCATTGTTGTTCGCAATGATGCTAGCCATAAGTGATTG
>JAQWQB010000104.1 GCA_029245065.1 Flavobacteriales bacterium
CCAATCTCCTTGAGTGGTGCTTCCAAAAGCATTCAACTATCATTCACAGGCGGACCGATGGAATGTTATGGAATGACCTTAGATAGCGACCGAGGGGTACAGCTTGACAACATCCCTATGCGTGGAAGTTCAGGAACAATATTTAAAAAGATGAACAGAGCGCTCTTCAAAGCGCAAATGAAAATCTTAAGTCCGGAACTCATCTTCTTGCAATACGGAGGAAACTCGGTGCCTTATGTGAAAGATACACTTCAAGCAGACAACTACGGAAAATGGCTTTCTTCTCAAATTAAGTACATCCAATCTGCTGCTCCTGATGCCGCTATCATCTTGATTGGCCCGTCTGACATGGCGCACAAGGTAGATGACCAATTTGAAACGTATGCCTATCTAGAACCCGTTCGAGATGCCTTGAAAAAGGCCGCATTCGACAACGGATGTGGATTTTGGGATATCTACGAAGCAATGGGAGGAAGAAATTCTATGCAGGCCTGGGTAGAAGCAGAACCGGCGCTAGCTGGTCCAGATTACGTTCACTTCACTTCAGGGGGGGCGAAAAAAATTGCTCAACTACTGAACAAGGCCATCATGGACAGGTACCTGTCTTTTGAGAAAGCACAAGAAGAATTGAAAAAAACCAAGGAGAAAGTTGCCCCTATCCTCCTCCAAGACAGCACAAGTAATGAGCAGTAAACTGAAAAATACAGGATTGGTGTTTGGCGGCATGGCCATGCTGTTAGTGGTCTTGGGTTGGCATTGTGCCGAAAAGAAGAAGCCTGAAGTAACGTTCCAAACGAAACATTCCTTTCATCTTCCAAAAGATGAGGTGAACGCCGCTTACCCGTTCATCAATTTGAATAAAAATCAACTTGTGTTTCCTTCTGATTCGTCGGCTTTCGACCCTGTGTACTCAAAACTAGATCAAATTTTGTTTGAAGGCACGGGCTCTCTTTCAATCCTTCACATGGGAGGTTCTCATGTTCAAGCCGGTGCCGTGGGGCATCGCATGCGTGAACTTTTTGATGGACTGGCGTGGGGATTAACAGAAGAACGCGGACTTATGTTTCCGTTTCGTGTATCGCATACAAACAGCACAATCTACACGTCATCGTCGTACGAAGGTGAATGGGAAGGCTGCAGATGTGCCCATAGGAAGCATCATTGCGACTGGGGCATGAGTGGCATGGTGGCGTCAAGTGTAGACGACTCATCATCTTTCAAAACGTGGGCCTTCCGAACAGATAGCACCCTCTTCGTCCACGATAAGGTTTCCTTGTTTTATAACGTGAACACACCCCACTTTGAACCGGAATGGTCTGGAACTGAACTGCCAGATAGTTCATTCACTGACAGTACGTTGCAATGCAAAACATGGTTCTTCAATTCGCCCATTGATACCATGTCTTGGACCTTCGTGAAACAAGATTCAATGGCTACTTCCATTGAAATTAAAGGCGTGTTGCCCGAGAATTCTTCCAACAGAATTACTTACCATGAAATTGGCGTCAATGGCGCCAGTACGAGCAGTTACCTGCGCTGCGAAGAAATGGAAAGTCAGCTTAAAGCCATTGTTCCAGACTTA
This sequence comes from Flavobacteriales bacterium, assembly GCA_029245065.1. Lineage (GTDB taxonomy): Bacteria > Bacteroidota > Bacteroidia > Flavobacteriales_D > Sanyastnellaceae > JAQWQB01. The sequence continues at coordinate 1,583 of JAQWQB010000104.1, forward strand.
GTCATTTTCGGCATTGGTATCAACGATGCCCATGTGCCTGAAAGCAGCTTCTCGAGCAGTGAGTTTATCAAGCGCTACGATGAACTTATTCGTAGGTGCAGAGCTGCCAATTCTTCAGTCCAGTTTCTTTTCCTTACCAATAACGACAGCTACTACAGAAGGAGGCGTCCAAATCCAAATGGACTAAAAGTACAAGAGGCGATGTACCAGCTAGCAGCGAAACACGACGCAGCCGTATGGGACTTATTCGAAATAATGGGTGGCTACAAATCGGTTGTGCTGTGGGATGATTTTGGCTTGGCCAAGAGCGATAAAATTCACTTCACGCGAAAAGGCTATTACCTACAGGCTGAATTGATGTATGACGCCCTCATGGAAAGCTACGGAGCGCACTTGATTTCGTCATCCGCAAATGATACGGGTATAAACTTAAAATCGATCGATTGATGATGTGGGAGAATATTGTTTCGGCGGTTCGATCATTCCTTCTTTCTGGAGATGAATTTCCGTTGATTTTCACGGATGTCACTTTTTGGATCTTCTTTGCAGTTGTCATGGCAGTGTTTTCCGCCTTGCACACACGCAAAGCGCTTCGGAATGCATTTTTGTTTCTGATTAGTATTTTCTTCTATTACAAGACTTCTGGATTCTTCTTCTCAATCCTGCTGTTTTCAACCATCACAGATTATTTAATTGGGTTTCGAATAACGTCTGGAAAAACAGATGCCAGACGAAAAGGATGGCTTGCTTTGAGTATTGTCATCAACCTTTCCGTCCTACTCTACTTCAAGTATGCTTATTTCTTTGCTGATTCATTCAACGCCACTTTTGGAACAGATTGGCACCCGATCAACAACTTTGCTGCGGTTTCAAATGAGCTTTTTGGGACCACGTTCAGAGTCGATAAAATCCTTCTACCAGTTGGAATATCGTTCTACACCTTCCAAACGATGTCTTACGCTATTGATTTGTACAGGGGCCACGTCAAACCAGTAAAGAGCATATTCGACTTTGGATTCTACGTTTCGTTTTTTCCTCAATTGGTTGCAGGACCTATTGTTCGTGCTGCCGATTTCATTCCTCAGATTTATAAAAAGTATGCGTTAACTCGTTACGAATTTGGAATGGCCTTATTCTGGATAATGAATGGGCTTTTGAAGAAGTTCTTACTAGCAGATTACCTGGCTTTGAACTTTGTTGACCGAGTTTTCGCCAACCCTGCGAGTTATTCTGGTTTTGAAAACCTCACAGCACTCTACGCCTACTCATTGCAGGTTTACGCTGATTTCTCTGGTTATACAGACATCGCAATTGGTGTGGCAATGCTCATGGGCTTCACCCTTCCAACAAACTTTAACTCTCCGTACAAGGCAGTAAGTGTTGGGAATTTCTGGAAACGTTGGCATATTTCGCTGAGTACTTGGCTCAAAGATTACCTGTACATTCCAATGGGTGGAAACCGGGGTGGTTCCTTATTCACCTTCATCTCGTTGGGCTTTGTAGCCGCATTTTTATTCCTACTAAGTGGTTCTGTCGTGGTACTTACCAGTTTTGTGGCTGGAATTGGAGTGGCGTTAATTCTTGGTCTCATTTTCCCTTCGTTGAGAAGTTGGTACACCACCAACATTAACGTCATGATTACCATGCTTCTTGGCGGATTGTGGCACGGTGCAAGTTGGAACTTCATGCTTTGGGGCGGACTGAATGGTCTCGGCTTAGTTGTTTACAAACTATGGAAACGCGTATCTCCTTGGGAAGATAAGTCCAAATGGTACAATAGAGTTTGGGGGATTTTTCTGACGTTCAACTTTATTTCCTTCACCCGAATTTGGTTCCGAAGTAGTTCTGCCACCACTTGGGAAGACATCAATGAAGGGCACAACATTTTGGAAGAGTGGTTCTCCGCGAATACCATGCTTCAAAAAATGACTGAAATTGATTTCACAATGGCACCAGAAATAATAACTGGCTTCTGGAAAGTCTTCGCCGTGATGACCGTTGGGTTTATTATTCACTGGCTACCTTCCACATGGAAAGAGTGGTACCGATCTCAATTTGCCAAAGCGCACCTCTTAGTTCAAGCAGCAACGGCCATCGTTGTTATTTTAATTCTCAAACAAGTTGTGTCTGCAGATCTACAACCGTTCATCTATTTCCAATTCTAGGGCACAAAAAAAGCGTCACTTAGGACGCTTTTCAATTTTATATGTCATTGCTATTCTTCTAAATCTACCTCAACCTTTTCAACGTCAACGTCACTGTAGGCTGAACATTTTTGATGTTGTGGTGTGCAAGAAGTGAGGACAACGCTGAGCGTTAGTAATCCTAAAAAGACAATTATTAGTTTCTGTAGTACTTGATGGTACAGCTCTTCTGCTGGTGTCATGCTAATATCGGTTTAAATCAGATTAGATATTCCTAAACTGATACGACTCCTTTCTAAAAGGGTTACAAAATTTTCACTTCGGTCCAGTAAGATAGTGAGTAAATCCAGTATTGTAAGTCAGATTCCTACAAAAAGAAGGAAACCTAACACTCCGAGAATCATTAAAACGAATCTTTTTGCATTCGTAGGCATTGCTTTAGTACGTGCCATGGTATTGTGTTTTGCAGGTTAATAATAGGTGCAGTATGTGGTAATTGGCTTGTAGATAGGATTACGACACTTTGTAAAAAAAGGTTACAACTACCTGATTTTAGGGCGCTCACAAATTTTAACAGTACTATGTATTACACAGTTCATTGTATTCTATATATATTTGCATAGTCAGCTACTATATGAGTCTGACAAATTGAAAATGAACGTAACCGCATCTTCATGAATATTGAAAACACAAAAGCTCAAATGCGAAAAGGTGTTCTGGAGTTCTGCATTCTCTCTCTATTAGCTGAGCAGGAAGCATATCCATCAGACATTATCACGCAATTGAAAGATGCCAAGCTCATAGTTGTGGAAGGGACATTGTATCCTCTTCTAACCCGACTAAAGAACGCAGGCTTATTGAATTACCGATGGGAAGAATCCACATCGGGTCCGCCAAGGAAGTACTACTCACTGACTGAAACCGGACAATTATTTCTCAAAGAACTAGACAAAACCTGGGCAGAACTCTCAACTGCAGTTGCTCACACCACTAAAACCAAGAACCGATGAACAAGACACTATCAGTAAACATTGGGGCTACATTTTCAATATTGAAGAAGACGCATATGCACTTCTGAGAGATTACTTAGATGCCATTTCTTCCTATTTCGCTGGCCACGAAGGCAGCGATGAAATTATCATAGACATTGAAGCGCGTATAGCCGAGCTTTTTAATGAGCGTCTTGGTGAAGACAGACAAGTGGTGTTGAATACAGATGTTGACGAAGTCATCACCATCATGGGTAAACCTGAACAGTACGCAGAGGCGGAAGCCAATGAAGAAAACAACGCGGGCGCAGCTGACTCAAAAAAATCAAAGAAATCAAGAAGTACAGATAATTCCAATTAACTCGGTCCATCCAACAACCTTCATTCACGAATCGCGCGGTTTTCAATTTGGTATTTGTAAATTGGCTTCATGCGACGTCTTGCCTCCCTTCTGCTATTTATCATTTCT
>JAQWQB010000021.1 GCA_029245065.1 Flavobacteriales bacterium
ACAAAGTGTTGTTGATGCAATTGACAACAGACGGTGAAGCGACGGGTACGTTGAACTTCCAGGGATGGAAAGAAGACGGACAAACTTGGCAGGAGAGAGCAGTTACCTTCTCTACCAATGATGCGAAGGTGTTCGGATGTACAGATCTTGATGCAGTAAACTACAACATGGCAGCCAATTACAACGACGGTACTTGCCAGTATGAAGACAATGATGGAAACACGTTAATCGCCAACAGCCTTACAGGTGTGCGTGACGATGCTGAAATCCAGGTTTTCCCTAACCCAATCTGGGAAGGACAGTTTAACCTTCAGTTCTCTCAAGAATTGAATTTGAAAGCAGACAACCTTATCGTTCAAGTATTCGACGGAAGTGGAAAGATGGTAATCAACCAAGAAATTTCTGAAGGAGCTGTAGTAGGTGGTAATCGTGTGATCATTGAGCACGATCTATCAGCAGGAAACTACACCGTGAACGTACAAGTAGGAGACTTCGCAGACGCTGTACAAGTGGTTGTGACGAAGTAAGCTTACTTCTCTAGAATATATGGAAAGGGTACTCGAAAGGGTGCCCTTTTTTTGTGGGGTACATACAGTATCCTTGATTATTGTCATGTCAATCAGATGAGGGGCTAAACACTCCACATTTATCTTGTCAATAAAACCTAAGTTCACATTCTTTATATAGGAATAAAGCCGAAATAAGAATAAAATTGCCCTTGAAAAACCCTATTCAATGAAATCAGTCTTTCTCCTATTATTCTTCATCGTAACTACTGATATTGTAACTGCTCAGGACTGCAATTGCCAAGAAGATTTTGAGTTTGTAGTGAACTACTACGAAGAGAATTTGCCAGGTTTCATGGACAATGTGACCGAAAGTAATCGGGAAGATTACATTGAACTCAAAAACGAATTATTCGATTTGTCCCAGGTGTATTGCAAAGATCAAGATTTGTGTTTCAAGACGTTGTTAATCTATGTAGAGTTTTTCAAGGATAACCATTCTTCTATTTATGCCAATGGTTCAGTCAATGTAGACGAAAGCAATGCCGAAGAGGTCAATCAATTTCTGCTGTCAGAAAGTTTTAAGCGTTGCGAAATCGTGAAAGACTACATCTCTACTTCAGGCAATCCAATTAAGGAGATTGAGAACACCTATCGCACCAAGGATGCTGCTTACACGGTTGCAATAGTGAAAAACGAAAATACCTTCAGAGATTACGTAGGCATCATTACTGACTCCAAGACGCCGCTGTGGCAACAAGGGCAAGTCAAGTTCGAACTGAAAAAAGTAGGAGAGGATACGTACGACATGTTCTTGTACATGCGGGATCATTCACTTCGGTATTACAAAAACGTGAAGCTTGTAGATGGCGTGCTGAACGATAGTTGGTACAATGTTAACCTTGATGAATTGAAATCATACAACATCGATATCGCCAGCAATGGGTTGACTTTTGAAGAGCTATCAGAAGAAGTCAACTACATGTACCTTCCTACGTTTGACGGAAGCTGGTATGATGATATTTCTAGGTTTTATCAGAAACATGATGCTACGATTAAAGCGAAGTCTTACTTAATCATTGATGTGCGAAACAATGGGGGAGGAAGCGACGCATGTGCCAGTCATTTGCTGCAGTACATGTATACGAAGCCCTTTCAAAGTGATGAAGTAGAGGTATTCGCCACTGTAGAAAATATTCGAAAGAGTAGCGAGTGGTATGAGGAAATGAAAGAAGACACGCTCAATTTTAGTCGGGACTTTTTAGAGGGCTTTGCGGAAGAAATAGCCACTATGCGATCAGAACCTTCATTCCAAGAAGCACAGGAGAATTAGTAACGCTGGATTCAGTCTTGATCAATCCGAAAAAAGTAATCATCATTTCCAATAAGTACTGTGCTAGTTCTTGTGAATCACTATTGTTTTGGGCAATGGAGAGCGACAAGACCATGATTGTTGGCGAAAATTCAGGGGGCTATGTTGGCTACGGAGAGATATCAAGCGTACCCACTCCAGCATTCAAGTTTGAACTCGGCTGCACTATAACGCGTTACAACCATCAGCGCAAGTACGAAGCCGACGGAATTCCTCCAGCGATTTACCTTAACAACGAAAAAGACTGGATAGAGCAAGCGCTTGAACTCCTGGAAGAGAACTAAAGGATCACATCGTTAGCTAGCTATGTCCTTCAATGGTTTCAAAGCATCTTGTAGAGGCGCTTGTTAATTTCTGGTGTATTAACCGAAGCCACTAGAGAAGGTTACTTCATTTCAATATAGGTAAAGGCGTAGGCTATGGGAAAGGGATGAAGGGTTCCGGGAAGCCATCGCACAGGCTCAGGAAGTGATGTGAAACGTTCAGGGAAAGGGGTGAAGGTTGCAGGGAAGCCTGTTCAAGTTAAAAGGAACGATGTTCAATTTTCAAGGAAGGACGTGAAGAGCAGTTAAACTTGTTTCAAAGAATAGAGGATTTACTTTCGAATACAACGAATAGTGGGTTTAAGTCAATTTGAATTCCAAATGCGAGACGTTGGAGGACTTGGCTATAAAAAGAAAACTGTGGAAGTACGACATTTAACAGGCTGGTTCATGATCATCTCTCCAATGGAAAAGAATATTGATGACCAAATTGAATGGGAAAAGAGTAGACGAAGCAAATAAATGAATTGCGACTAAAATTTCCATGATAAAGAACCACACGAAAGTTATGGGCACAAAAAAAGCCCATCCCTTAAGAGATGAGCTTTTGGTAAAAAAGATATATACGTAGATTATACTACTTTAACGCTTACTGCGTTCATTCCCTTTTTTCCTTCTTTCAGTTCGAATTCAACTGCATCGCCTTCGCGAATTTCATCAATTAGACCTGAGATGTGTACGAAGTGTTCTTTGTTCGAACCTTCCTCAACGATGAATCCAAATCCTTTAGATTCATTGAAGAACTTAACTGTTCCTTTATTCATTATAAAAACTTAAAATATTATGGGTCAAAGGTAACCTTATATACCGACTACCATAGGTTTTCAACAATTATTTTTCGGTTTTACACAGAATTAACATTCTATGGGGGCTTTTGCAAAGGGTTTCGACACGCTGATAAACCCAGATTTCGACAGGCTCAATCACCTCTTCCTGCGCATGGCCGGCTTTTTAGAGCATGCGCCGAAGCGTTAGTATGAACCGAAGCCTTGGCGAAGGCTCAGCGTAGGCGTCAATACCCTACCTCCAACGTATACTCCACACGTTCTCGAGGCCTCGCCGTCTCCTCCAACTCCACACCATTCCACTGCCAAAACGAATCTTCTACAAATCGCCTCAAGATCCCTTCGTTGTATTCTTCATCGGTGGCGTCATCGTAACTAGCGAAGCGCCTGATGATCGTGTTGGAAATACCTTCCATGTCTGACGGATAGATGTAACTCACCCAATCACTGTAGTCTGCGTCTGCGGTTCCAATGAGGTCTTCTACATGATGGAAAGAACCGTTGGCCCAAAAGATCACGATGTCGCCAGTGGAACAGCCGCAGCCACCATCACAAGGAACGTGCAGAAGTAGGATGTCATCTACCTCGTTCATCCCGCGCTTACCGATGTTCGATAATTGTTGGAACCCACGTCCGAATGAAGGAACTTCAATCTTATCCAGTTGCTGGCCATCTTTCACAGCGCGGATCTGGTAATGGAGTTGTCGCCAGGTGCTATCTGCATTCCATTTATAACCGGAAATCCCACCCAGGAATTTGATATCGCCGTTGGTTTGACTCCCCGCTGCATACGTAGCAATGAGCCCGCCCCAGATCCAACCGCGTTTGCCGTTGTAATCAACTTTGTACCAGGCACTCTTCATTTCATTAACCACCGTCTGCTGCGGGCTTCGTTCCAACAGAACAACCTTCGCCCCAATGGGTAATGAAGCCAACGTCGGACTATCCGTTCCGGGACCATTGCGCATCGTGACCTTGTCTGCTAACAAGTAATGACACCCTTGTTCTTGAGGAACATCCGGATAATCACCTACGTAATGATTGACTTCAAAATAGTCCTGAGCAAAAGAAGTAGCAGGTGTTAGCAGGAGTAGGGCGAATAGTAAAATTCTCATTTAGTTGGTGGTGTTAGTGGAAATTGGAAAGCGAACTTCTGTGCGCACGGGTTGATTGCGGAGCATACCAGGATTCCATTTCGTTTCACGCAAGGCCGCTAGAATTTTATCATCCGCTTCCGGGTTGAAACCGCGCAAGACCTTGGCGTACATTACGCTGCCGTCTTTCTCAACAATGACCGAGTAATACGCGCGCAACCTCGTGTCTGATCTCAGCAGTTCATCTGCTAAAAGGTTCAATTGGGCGAAGAATACTGAATCGCCTAAAACAGGCGTCGGCTCAACTTCGGTGACGTTGTAGACCAAAGTGTCTGAAGGCACCCAAATCGCTGGTTCTTCTACGATGTCAGGCTCCAATTCGTAGTAGACACAATCCAATGGTGAAGAAATGCGTGAGGTATGTTGGGGCGAATAACGCAAGGCACTATGAAGAACTAAATCGCTCATACCTTTTGAGGGAACGAATTCCTTGTTCTTTGGAATAAGATGCCCATCTGAATCTAATTCGAACGCCTCGATTAAATCCACGATATCGGCTTTCCATTTCGACGGAGTAGCGGTGTATTCGCACCCTTCGTAATACATGTACGCATTGCCCAACGTAAACGAAGGGATGAAATCGCCTTTCGAAAAACGCCAGTAATTGGCATCTTTGGATAGAATGAATACCGCCGTGTCGAGTTCTCCGGTCACATTTTCAATGAATCCGCATCCCAGCGTGACGTTGTCTTTGATGCGCAAAAAATCGCCTTTCTTGAGTCCGTAACCACTGTCAACCCAAACATCCAGAATCTCAGCCTTGAATGTTTTCCCTTGGTCGGAACGGGTCTTGGCTAACACAATCAAGTCACTTGATAGCAATACTTCGGCCTGACTGAATGGAACTCCTTCAGCTTGGGCGAACGACATACTTCCACAGAACACACCCATGATGAATAGGAGGTGGGCGAACGTAAAATGAGTGAACATACTTCGTGACATGGGGTTATTCAATTGAAGTTGACGCGCTAAATATCTGACTTGTTTACCTCAAAAGTAGTGCCGTTCATCAAACGTAGGCGGTCTGCTTAGAAGCGAACCGGTTTTAAGCGGAAGCGACGGGTGTCAACCACAACCATTTCGAAACACACAACATGAAAACAATTATAGCACTGCTTATTATGACAACCCTCGCTTCTTCCATGCGCATCGATTTCGGCGAAAAATCTGTTAAGAACTGGGCTGTTCTAAATGACGGCGTCATGGGAGGCTTGTCTACTAGCCAAGTGGCATTTACAAAGTCAGCCATGGTCTTAAAAGGGACGGTATCGCTGGAAAATAATGGCGGCTTTGCTTCAGTAAAAAGCCCGTTCGAAGCCACCAATTTAGCTGATTACAAAACGGTCACTGTTCGCTACCGCTCCGCCGGACAAACCATGGCGTTAACGTTCGAGACGAGTGAAAGGTGGTATGACCCAACGTACAAAGCCATGCTTCCCACTTCAAAAGACTGGAGTACTGCTACCTTCGAACTAAAAGACTTTCAACAATACAAAATAGGTCGTGCTTCAGGAGCTACCATGAGCAATCAGAACCAAGAAGACGTGATCCGTATGGGGTTCATGACAGCCGATAAAAAAGCGGGGGATTTTATGCTCGAAGTTGATTTTTTGGAGTTCAACTAACCACGAGCTAGGCTCGTGGATACAAAACTTGGGCACTTCAGAGAAACCATTGACCTCACTGGAGTGGCTGAGTTCATGAAGAGGTGGCTGAGCTAAGGTCACTGAGTTTATCGAAGTGCCGAAGCCTTGTTAAATATGAACAACAGGTAAAATTCACCCAGATTTCGGCAGGCTCAATCACCTCCAGTAGCGAACAATCCTAGTATCAAGAGGAGGTGGCTGAGCCTGTCGAAGCCGTGGTGAGGTACTAAGAGAGGAACTCTTGTCCACCAAAACTTTGACACTTCGACACTTCGATAAACTCAGTGACCTGAACTCAGTGACCTAGTCGCGATTTATTCCTTCGGTCGAATTACCTGCGTGTGAATATGATCATCATGCCTTACAGCGTGGCAACCGTGAAATTTGATGTTGGTGTACTTGGCTAAATTCCACCGGTACTTCAAATGAGGTTCTAGAAATAGTTTGTCCGTCGCTTCGTCTTCCGACAAGAGTTGAATCAGTCTTCTGGTTTGGAACTTGTTCACCTTGTACTTGTCTTTACTCCAGTCTGGAACAAGGTAATCTACAAAGCCGTATTGCCAGTGCCCTCCCTCCAAACAGCTTTCGGTGGTATTGGGTTCGTCTCCTTTCGGGTCTTCGTGTACACCGTAACCAATAGGGGAAGGGGCATCATCTAACGACTTATTGGTGTTGATGTCTGCATAGTAGAATGCCAAATCAATTTTCCTCCCGTCGTTATGGCTCAAATGAGGAAGTAGCGGAAATCCGTCAACCAGCGGAAAACAAGCATCGAGGTATTGCAAGTGGCTTCCCGGGAATTCCTGTTGCATTTGTGCTGAAACCCGAAGCATTTGGTCCTTTAATTCTGGTGTTACATAGTGCCTATTGAGCAAGCACGTCGTTACGTTGAGCGGACGAAGCTCTCCGGTCCATGGAAGGGGCTCTCTCCCTAGTAAATGCGAAAACTGAGGCAGAATTAGAAATGAGCTAAAACAGTACCCAATAAGGAATAAGGCTAATGTCTTCCATCGTGCTAACCGGTATTTTTTAGCAACGCAGATGGTAAGGAGGTAGACCAATCCGCCTAGTTGGGTGAGAATGGTTAAGGCCAGGAACACGATGGCGTGACCCGATAATCTCAGGAGTTTAATCATTTACGATCCTTTTCTCGTGAACAACACGCGTATTTGATAGGGAATCGTGCCAAATTGATTCACTAAAAAGGAATACCAATGCATTAAATGGAATTGATCTCGCAGCGTTCCGACCTAAGTAATTGACGAAAGAGGGTTTGCTCCCATCTGTCTTAATCACCTTCGTGCCGGTGAGGAATTTTCCTAACGATTTATCAAAAGCAGACTCCATGAGGGTGTAATAAAGGGTGCCAACAATAAACCCCAAAATGTAATCACCAAATACGGGGAAGAAAAGAGGTGCTCCGGTAAAAGCAATCACAAATGTGACTCCAAAATTCAAGCCAATTAAAACAATCAGGTCTACGATGTAATTGGCAAAACGGGTTCCTTTTGAAGCCGTTTCGTAGGCAACGTGTGGTTCTTAAATATGGTTATCGAGGGTTTCCATAGTTCAATTTCAATGATGATTAATGATAGCTAAAGTTAGTTGTTAATGAGATAGGTTTCGACACTTCGATAAACTCAGTGAGCTGGGCTCAACCACCTCTTCTTGCAGTTAGATATTCTGATTAATTTTGCCATAGGTTTCGGCAAGCTCAACCACCTCATCTCTCAAACGGCCACCACTTCTATTCAAACCAACCACGAGCTAGGCTCGTGGCTACAAAAGCCTGTACTCGGAACTCCTTACTCTTCACTCAAAACTCGCCCCTCAAAACTCTCAACTCCAGACTCAAAACTCACTTACTCTCAATACGCTTCTCCCACAACAACTCACCCGCATTGTCATACACCTTCATGGTCAAAACGCGTTCTTTTCGTTTTCCAGAAAAGGTGAGCA
>JAQWQB010000037.1 GCA_029245065.1 Flavobacteriales bacterium
TTAATCTTGGTGCGAAAGTCATTGACAACATGAGCTTCCGTACGGATAGAGACCTTCAACTTCTGGACGCTCCTATCAACTTTTTGCCTGCCATAACGAAAGTACACACGTACAACTTGGCAGCAACGCTTTATCCATACGCAACGGTTATTACGACCGGTGAATCAGGTTACAGCGCCGAAGTATTTAAGAAATTTAAACGTGTTGATGTAGCTGAAGACGCACGTGGCTTAGGGTCTGGACTCAAGAAACTGTATAATACCATAGTAGGTAAGTACGGAACCACCATTACAGCGAACTTCGCAGCAGCGAATAGCTTAGACACCACCAATCTTGTGGGCGTAGAAGGGGTTGTAAACGGCTACGAAAGAAATAGTCTTGGTTTCGGAACTACGAAATACATACGTGACTTGAACGTAGAAGTATCTCGTAAATTCAGTAAGAAGTTTAAGGCGAAGTACACCTACTATTACTTGGAGTTCAACACAACAACGAATGCGGTAACAACTGACTTCAAAGGGCTCCTTTTTGCAGACTTGCATGTGTTGGAACTTCAAAACAAGCTTTCGAAGCACCATTCATTGAGAACGGAGCTTCAAACCTTGTTGACCGAACAAGATAAAGGTGATTGGGGAACTGTGTTATTTGAATACTCCTATTCTCCTCATTGGTTCGTTTCAGTAATGGATCAGTACAACTTTGGTAACGCTGATGCATCTGATAGAATCCATTACTTGTTTGGAACCATTGGTTATATTAATGGAGCAAATAGACTTGCTGTTGGATACGGTAAGAGACGAGCAGGTATCTTCTGCGTAGGAGGTGTTTGCCGACCAGTGCCCGCGTCCAACGGACTCGAAATCTCATTTACGAGCAGTTTTTAATAGTTAGCATTATGAAGAACATCTTATCCCTCGTAGTACTTACGGCAATCCTGTTTACCTCGTGTGACAAGATTGATGACCCTGTATTGGATTTCAACATCCAGTACAGAAGTGATTTGTATGGCGAAGCACCCACTTTTGGAGCTGCCAGCACCACAACAAAAAACGTATTTCTTGAAGATTTCACTGGACATAACTGTGGTTTCTGTCCAGATGCAGCGGTAATCGCCGACGAAATTTTCGCACAATATCCAGACCGTGTAAGTCTTATGGCTATTCACGCTGGTTCTCTTGCAGAGCCAGATCCGGGAGACAGCCAGTTCTTCGCTGATTGGACATCTGATGACGGAGATGTTCTTTGGGATCAACTGGATTTTCAATTCAACCCAGCTGGACGCATCAACCGAGTTGGTGGGCCAGGTGTTTTCCTAAGTCCTACAACTTGGGTAGATGAAACACTTGCCGAAATCAACCAAACGGCGGTTGTCAACCTTCAGATTCAAGCAAACTTTGGGGTGGAAGGAAATCACGCAAACGTACACGTAAATGGCCAGTTTGCATCCGCTTATGAAAACCCTACCAACATAACAGTGTACATCACGGAGTCTGATTTGTTTGGTTATCAGTTATGGTATGACAATGATCCTGAATACGTGCCGAATTATGAATTTAAGCACGTCCTAAGAGGATCTATCACAGGCCCACTTGGACTCAGCTTCACAGACGAGGCACCAGCTGCCAATGAAGAAGTTCAAATCGACTACTCGTACGAGTGGAACAATGCATGGGTAGCTGAAAACTGCTACGTTGTAGCTGTTATCACAGATAACGTTACTGGCGAAGTACTCAATGTTATTGAAGCTCATTTGTAAGATGATCAAAAATTTACTCACACTTACTGTATTCTTAGCAAGCTTTTCTTGCTTCGGCCAGGCCCGTTTCAACGCGGGCCTTGTTGGTGGCCTCAATGCCACTCAAGTAGACGGCGACGCCGCGGAAGGATTTAACAAGGCGGGAATTAACGCCGGCGCTTTTATACGCATCAACCTCGATGGCCCAATTAGCGTGAAACTTGAAATGGCGTACTCTGGAAAGGGCAGCAGAAGACCTGCAGACACAGACAATGGTGACTTCAATACTTGGGGCTACCGTTTTCGCTATGTAGACGTCCCTTTGGTAGCTGAGTACCGTAACCATGACTTGTTCTTTCAAGCTGGAGCTTTCGGGGCAGTGTTATTGCAAGCTGAGCAAGAGTTTAACTCCAATTTATTTGCTGTCGAAAATCCTGAAATGAGGGATTTCGACCTAGGTGGTATCGTGGGAATTGGCTATTTCATTAATGAACGTCTTTTTGTTCAAGGACGCTACCAGCAAAGCCTAATTGAAATTCGCCCTAGTCCAGGAAGAAACGGACAAACCACGTTCTATGACGGTGGAATGTCCAATGTTGTAGTTCAGCTTTCTGTTGGCTACCAATTTGGGGAATAGCAGCACACTTACAAATCTTCATAGTCCGAGAATAGCGTCATTGAAGCCTGTTCAACCTTCCCTCTCCACTCTTTCCATGGACCGTTGAAAAACGCGTTAATTTCTTGAACAACTCTTTCGGTCTCTTCTTCTGCTTTCTCTTTGGCGAACTGTGCATTTTGCCCAATCACTGCATCAGGGGCATCCACAAATGATCTTGGTCGCCACAAGTAGTCATTCAGGCGTTGGGTAACATGGTCGTAGCCCTCAAAATCCTCTGCGGTCATGTACTGTGTCTCAAACTCAACCAAAACCTGCTTCAATGAATCTGTTTCTGCCTTTAAATCATTCAACAAGGTATCGTCTGCCATGTTGATTTGCTTTGTCACGAACGACATCAATTCTTGTCCCTCTCGAATTCTTGAAAATGCTTTCTCTGCCCGCTCAATCGTGTTGTTTACCTCATATAAGAATGCACGTTGTGCCTGAGCATTCTCTGCATTAAACGGCCTTCTTGGATCAGGATGAACAATGGCTTTAACCTGCTGAGTTTCTCCTTCATAAGCAATGTGACACGTGTATTCACCGGGCATCACCATTGGGCCTCCCCATGGTTCTTGATCTGCATCTGGCTTTCTTCTACTCGGGAAATGAACCCCTTTTTCATTCATACCCCAGCCCCACCTGTTGATTCCTATTTCAGGTGTAGTGCGAAGGGTGCGCAATGTATCTCCTTGCGCATTGGTCACATGCATGGTTGCTTTCGCATCAGCCACGTGTACAGAATCTGGAATGTAGTAAGACACCACAACAGCCGATGAACGGTTCGGTGCGCTCCACAAATGATCTGCTCCAAAACGACTCCCTCGTGGTCTCATATAGCTCACCATGTAACCGTCTTGAGCGCACATTACCGTGAATTCTTCGCTAGATAGCGAATTAGAAGCCATTGCTCTCAAAGGCCTGATATCGTCCAATATATAAGCTCCACGTCCAAACGTACCGATGATCAAATCATGTTCTCTCGGGTGTATTTTCAAATCAATGGTACTCACTGAAGGGTACTCATTCAACCACTTGTTCCAGTTTTCTCCTTTGTCAAACGAAACGTACAGACCGTTTTCCGTCCCTAGGAACAGTAGGTTTTCCTCCACTGAGTCTTGTACAATTGCTAGTGCATGTCCTGAAACTTGTTCACTCGTCACAATGCGGTTCCACTTGTTCCCTCCGTCCTTGGTATGGTATACATAAGCTTCCCAGTTGTTCCTTCTGTAATCATTTACAACTACAAAAGCCTCTAAAGAATTATGCGGAGACACCTCTATTTGCGGGATCCACGCACCTTTTGGAAAGTCTTTCATTTTAGTGGAATGCTCTGTCCATGTAGCACCTCCATCTGTGGTAAGCTGCACGTGACCGTCGTCTGTTCCTACCCAAATACTGTTCTCATCGCGCTTGTCTGGAGCGATGCACAAAATGGTCGTGAAATTCTCAGCTTGGGTCGCATCAATTGTCAAACCGCCACTTTCAGCTTGTTTTTGCTTTTCGGGATCATTGGTCGTTAAGTCCGGACTGATGATTTTCCATGACTTGCCATGATCGTCGCTTTTGTGCACAAACTGACTTCCGAAATAAACTCCATTCGGATTGTGCGGGTTGGACGAAATAGCGCCGTTCCAATTGAAACGGAGTTGCTCTCCCTCTGGATGGTTTGGTTGGATGTAATCCATTTCTCCCGTTCCGGTATGAATTCGGTAGACGTTTCCTCCTTGGTACATGGCATACGCATGGTCCAACGAAGAGGGATCAGGCACCACATCGAAGCCGTCTCCAAACGAGATTTCTTGCCAGTCTTCATTCCGAATTCCTCCTCCGTGCCACACATAAGCTGGAGCCTTCCAAGAACCGTTATCCTGCATGCCGCCATAAATATTGTACGGCATATTCATGTCGTAATTGATGTGATAAAACTGTCCAACAGGCAAGTTCGAAACAAACTCCCATGTGTTTCCACCATCATGACTGATATTCATTCCTCCATCGTTCCCGTCAATCATCAAATTTGGATTGTCTGGATGAATGTAGAAGGCGTGGTGATCAGGGTGAGCACCCGCATATGGCAAAATTACTTCGAAGGTTTTTCCGCCATCAATACTCTTGGACACCATTGAATACAGGTTGAACAAGGTGTTTTCATTTTTCGGGTGGGCGAAAATATCTGCATAATAAAACGGACGGTTTCCGATGTTTTTTGTAGCCTGAACACCCCATGTTTTTCCGCCATCTTCACTTCGGTACAACGCTGTTTTTTCTGATTCTACCAAGGCATACACCACATTGGTATTGGCTTCTGATATCGTTAAGCCAATTCGTCCTATCTGACCTTCTGGAAGACCGTCATCACTGGTTCTCATGGTCCATGTTTTTCCCGCGTTGTGCGAAACGTACAATCCAGAACCATCACCACCAGAATTGAACGTCCATGGTTTTCTTCCAAACTCCCACATGGCCGCGAATAGCTTGTTTGGGTTCCTCGGGTCCACAATCAAATCAGCGCACCCAGTTTCTTCATTGTTGTAGAGCACCTTCTCCCAGGTTGCTCCTCCATCTGTTGTTCTGAAAACGCCCCGTTCTGGGTTTGGACCCCATGCAGAGCCTAACGCTGCCACGAGCACTGTATTCGGGTCATCTTTATGAACGATGATTCGGTGAATGGTTTTCGTTTCTACCAAGCCCATTAAGCTCCAGTTATCTCCACCGTCTAAGCTTCGGTAAATTCCTCCACCGCTGGTATGGGAATTTCGAGGGTTACCCTCTCCTGTTCCTGCCCATATTACATCTGGGTTCGAAGGGTCAATGGCAATGGCACCAATGGATTGAAGTGGCACGTCATCAAACATGGCTTCCCATGTTATGCCTCCTGAAACAGACTTCCAAATTCCTCCACTTGCAGTTCCCACCACAATTGTTTCTGGTTGGTCTCTCACAACATCTATGGCTGTGACGCGCCCACTCATGGTTCCAGGACCGATGTGGCGCATCGACATATTTTCAAAAATGGATAGATCTACTTCTTGCGCTGACAGGCTTGCCGCGATGAAGCAAAGGAAAATGGTAAAGCGGTTCTTCATGGTTCTTTTCTGAACTAGCAAGGTAACAAACAGACCTGTGCACAGCCAACCGTTTGTGTAGAACTCTCATGGAATAACTGAAATTCAGAACACAATGTCGACCTTTGCCGCATGGCGAAACCAGTTTTAGGTATTGTTTCCACTTGGTTCGAACGCGGTGCTACCCGTGTTTCACTCACTTACATTGCCGTTCTCAAGGAGCAATTTTCCATTCGTGTTTACGCCAGAGGAGGCGATGAATTTCCACACGATGATCCGGCGTGGAATCACGATTTTGTTCACTGGGGCGAATTTGTACCAGGGGCACGTTCGACCTTCATTGATTTTTCCGATTTCAAAAAATGGATCCATCGAGAACAGGTTGATTATCTCTTTTTCAATGAACAACAGAGTTGGGATGTAATTGTGAAAGTAAAACAACAATTCACCATACCTATCGGCGCATACATTGATTACTACACGGATGATTCAGTGAAATGTTTCGACCTCTATGATTTCGTTGTTTGCAATACGAAAAGGCATCACAGTGTGTTCGAACACCATAAAAACGCCATCTACATCCCTTGGGGTGTGCAATCTTTCGCCCAACGCCCGCCAGTCAATCACAACGAACTCACCTTCTTCCACAACCTAGGTTTCAACCCTCAGCGCAAAGGAACTGACCTGGTAATTCAAGCGTTTCAAGAGCTCAAGGCACCTCATACACGACTCATACTGCACGCTCAAAAACCGTTAAGCGACTTTCCTCAGCTTGAAATACTCATTGCAGGCAGCGAGGCAATAGAGTGGATTGATAAAGAAGTTCCACCTCCCGGTTTGTATCACAAAGGAGATGTTTATGTCTACCCGAGTCGGTTAGAAGGAATTGGCCTCTCTTTGCCAGAGGCGTTAAGCGAAGGCCTTCCTGTAATTACCACTGATGAAGCGCCCATGAACGAATTTGTTTTCAACGGCGAAAATGGCCGTTTGGCAACCGTTCAACGCCAATGGAAACGGGAAGATGGGTATTATTGGAATATGTCTGAAGTTGACGTTGCTTCGTTGACCAGTGCCATGCGCTATTACGTTGAGCAGCAGGACCAGCTTTCTGCGTTCAAATCGAAAACCTTGGACCTGGCGAAAACGAAACTGAACTGGAACGAAAACGCGAAAGGCCTCAGCAAAAGAATACTCGAAATTACGTGGAACACCCCTTCGGATGAACTCTTGAAATACGTTCAAGAAATGGAGCAAAAAGAGACCCCGAAAGTATCTGCAGGTCAGCAATTACATCGTATCTTGATCTCCCTCGGATTTCGGAAAATTAAACGCACTCTTTTAGGCCGGTCATGAACTTCAAAGACAAACATATTTGGATTATTTCTCCGGAGTCATGGGGTGAGCAATTGCTTTCAAAGCATCATTATGCCATTGAACTCGCTAACAGAAATAACGATGTTGTCTTTATTGAACCAGAAGGTAAACATGCGAGTGTGCGTCCGCTGGAGGGCTATCCTAACATTCAATTGATTGCATGGAAATCCGTTCGGGGCTTGCGAAAACTTCCTAGGAGCATTTCGAAAGTTCTTCAACGGAAAGAGATGCTTAAAATCGCCGAATTAACCGGCGGTCAGCCTGATGTGATTTGGTCCTTCGACAACTCACGCTTTTTCGACCTAAATGCATGGGATATTCCAGCGCTCAAAATTCATCATGTTGTAGACTTAAACCAACAATTCGAATTGGGTCGAGCAGCAAAAACGGCCGATGTGTGTTTTTGCACCTCATCCTTTATTCAAGATGAGCTGAAAAACCACAATGAAAAAGTCTACAACATTGGCCATGGATGTGCTCCAGTAAAAGCCAACAATTGGAGTGAACACAACCAAACCAAAAAAGTCATGTATGTAGGGAACTTACTGATTCCCTTGTTGAACAGGACGCTTATTCTTGAGGCAGTTCGGCAATTCCCAGAAACGGCATTCCATTTTGTGGGTGCCTATGAACGAAGCAATGTTTCGCGCAAAGTAGATGCTTCTGCCAAGGCGTTTATTGAAGAGTTAAAAAGCCTTCCGAATGTGCACCTGAGGGGACCCATGCAAAAAGAAGCCTTCCATGCAGCGCTCTTGGAAGCAGATATTTTCATTGTAGCCTACAAAAAAGAAGCCTTCCATCAAGTTGCCAATCCGCACAAACTGCCCGAATTGCTTTCAACCGGGCGCGCCATTCTGAGCAACGTGCTTTCCGAATACCAAGCGCTTGATTTTATTGAAATGGTAGACAGTGACTACATCTGGCTAACCGTGTTAGCTCAAATGATAGAAGACACGAAAAGCTGGAATACTCCTGAACTGCAGTTGCAACGCACCACATGGGCCCAATCAAGAAGCTATTCCAATCAGTTAAAGAAAATTGAGCAGCTCATTGATGAATAATCCATTGGTTTCCATAATTGTCCCTATTTGGAATGGTGAGGCTTGGCTTGAAGATGCCGTAGCTAGTGTACTGTTGCAAGATTACCCCCATTGGGAATTGCTGCTGATTGACAATGGAAGCACCGATAACAGTTCCCAAGTGATTGCTTCATTCAATGATGACCGAATCAAAACGTTCACACAGCCGCATTCCGGAGTGAGCAAAGCGCGGAACCTTGGGCTGGAAAATGCTTCTGGCGAACTCATTTGCTTCTTGGATTGTGACGATAAACTGCCTTCTTCTAGTTTAAGCAGCAGAGTAGCGTTGTTCGACACTTCGCCCACGCTGGGCTTTGTTGACGGAAGCGTTGAGATATGGGAAGCTGATTTCTCTACGAAAACCCAGGTCGTTTCACCCACCTTTAGCGGTCCACCTCTCCAAGAACTCATTGCTCTCAACAGCAGTTGCTTTCACGGAATTACGTGGATGATTCGAAAAGAAGCCATTGGTGATCGTCGGTTTTCTGAACACATGTCTCATTCTGAAGACTTGGCATTTTACATTTCGATTGCTACAGGAGAATGGACCTACCAATTCGTTCCCGAACCTATTTATTCCGTGCGTAAAAGGGCCGGATCGGCCATGAGTAATTTGGATGGACTCGCCGAAGGATACGTTCACTTATGGACTCACATCGTGGCCCTTCACCCAACAGAAGAAGATTGGAAAGCCGTATACAAGCAGAAAGTCAAACGCATATTGGTGCGCAGTTTTCTCAAAAAAGGCCGGCTCTGGAAAGCGCTTTACTGGTCCAAGCATTGGCGTTAGTTCAATTCCATTCGAAACCCGATATTAGTGCCCATGAAGGTAGACCTCATCATTGGCACACGTCCAGAAGCCATCAAGCTTAGTCCTGTTGCGCGCATCATGCGCAATTACCCCGGGTTTGAACCTCGTGTGATTCTTACTGGTCAGCACGAAGAAATGGTGGAAGGCCTCCCCGAATTTTTCGACGTGCCCGTTCATAACCGCATGAAATGCATGTCTGCCGGTCAATCGCTCAACTCACTTTCATCCAAGCTGCTTTTGTCATTGGAAACACATTTCAAAGATGACAGACCGGATGTTGTCCTCGTTCAGGGCGACACCACATCAGCATTCATGGGTGCTTTGGCGGCGTATTATGCTCAAATTCCCGTTTGCCACGTGGAAGCTGGGTTGCGCACAAATGATATCTATTCTCCATTCCCTGAGGAGGTCAATCGGGCTGCTATTGCCCGAATTGCACGCCTTCATTTCGCGCCTACTGAACAGGCCATGTCGGTGTTGAAAAAAGAGGGGGTTGAAGGTGTCCACCTGGTGGGAAACACGGTGATAGACGCGGCAAAGTTTGCGCAAATGCGCACTCAAACGGTTCCAGAGCACATGCCGTTTCAAACTTCGGCAGAACGAAAAGCCGTCTTGATCACTGCGCACAGGAGGGAAACATTGGGAAACGGGTTGAAGGCTATTTGCACGGCCATTGCTACGCTTCACGAGCAACATGAAGCACTTGACTTTGTTTTTCCGATGCACTTGAACCCTGCTATCAGAACCCTTGTTCAACAAGAACTTGGCGCGTTGGAAAGGGTGCAATTGTGCGAACCGCTTTCCTATCCACAGATGATTACCGCCATGGACCAAGCGTGGCTTCTGCTTACAGATAGTGGCGGACTTCAAGAAGAGGCACCGAGTTTCGATTTGCCGGTCTTGGTCTTGCGCGAAAAAAGCGAGCGCATGGAAGGTGTTTAAGCTGGAGGAGCACTGCTTTGTGGTACCGCTACCGATGCCATTATGCGCGAAGTGGAGCGGCTTATCACAACACCTACTGCCTACGATGCCATGGCCAAAGCGATCAATCCGTATGGTGATGGAAAAGCGGCCATGCGCATTACAGAAATCATCAAACATACCTTTTCAACTCATCAAGAAATAGCGTGAACGTCTTAGTTATTTCATATTGGAGTTTTAAAGAACCATTGGTTCAAGCGGCTGCACTTCCTTACCTCAGGATGATGCGGAAATCATTGGGCGAAAATGGACGTCTCTATTTCATCACACTCGAAAAGGCACACCTCAAATTAACACCAGAAGAAGATCTTCAAGTGAGGGAACAATTAGCGAACGAGGGCATCGAGTTGATTACAAGGAATTACCACAAATTCGGGCTAAAAGCGATGCTCGCTTGGGCCGCGAATTTGATGTGGATTTTACGCTTTTGCAGAAAACAAGACA
The DNA here is from genome assembly GCA_029245065.1 of Flavobacteriales bacterium. GTDB lineage: Bacteria > Bacteroidota > Bacteroidia > Flavobacteriales_D > Sanyastnellaceae > JAQWQB01. The sequence continues at coordinate 10,151 of JAQWQB010000037.1, forward strand.
TCGACATACTTCATGCTTTCGGAAGTCCGGCGGCTACCTCTGCTCATGTCATTCATCGGTTAACGAAACTGCCATATGTTGTGGACTCCTATGAGCCACATGCCGAATCCATGGTAGAAAATGGCTCTTGGAAGCGCAACTCCATCGCCTATAAGCTCCTGTGGTATTTCGAAAAGCAACTCGCTAAAAACGCTAAAGCTGTGCTAGCTACCACAGCGGGAATGAAAGAGTACGCCGCTCGAAAATATGGAGCCATTCCAGTGAATTTCCTAGTGAGGCCAGCTTGTGTTTCATACACTGCTTTCAATCCTTCAAACCCATACACCTTAACCAGAAGAGAACTGGATATTGCAGAAGATGATATTGTATGTGTCTACGCGGGAAAGTTGGGTGGAATCTATTTGAAAACGGAAGTATTCGAACTGATGGAAGCGGCTTCCAACAAATGGGGAGCACGCTTTAAGTTTCTTCTTCTCAGCGACACTTCCATACAGGAAGTTGAACGGTTGGCTACTGAGGCCGGTTTTCCATTGGAGCAATTAATCCTTCGGTTTGTGCCCCACCAAAGTGTAGCGGCCCACCTGTCCTTGGCTGATTTCGCCATTAACCCTGTAAAGCCCGTTCCTTCGAAACGGTATTGCACTTCCATTAAAGATGGTGAATACTGGGCCATGGGACTTCCCGTCATCATTCCCGCAGGAATCTCAGATGATTCTGAGCTCATTGAAAGGCAGCAAATAGGCGCCGTTCTGACTGATTTGGATCAAGCTTCTTACACACGTGCATTGGCTACTATTTCGAACTTATTGCATGAAAAAGAAGGGCTTCAAGAGCGCATTCGACAGGTAACACGCCCCATCAGAGGCATTGCCATTGCGCAGTCTTGTTATGAAGAACTGTACGGTTCTGCTGGAGCACTGCACCTTGAAATCAAGAACTTCTTGGTATTGATTTACAATAGTTTCAAGGACCCTTTGTTTCAAAACCTGGTGTATGAATACATGCTGCACCAAGCTGCTCAGCATACCAATTACCGCTTCCAATTGTTGACGTTTGAGCAAAAGAAATACGCCTTATCGCCTGCTGAAAAAACGGAGGTCACAGCAGAACTATCTGGGAAGGGAATCTATTGGCAGCCACTTACCTATCACTCGGGCAAGTTCATGTTCGTGAAAAAAGCGGTTGACTTCACAGCAGCGTTCTGGCAAATGGTTCGAATTTCCTTGAAAAGAAGGCCGAAGATGATCATTTCCTTCGCCAATACATCGGCCGCTATTTCTTGGGTGCTTTCTCGATTTGTTCGCGCCAAACTGATGGTGTACTCGTACGAACCTCACAGCAAGTTTTTGGCCGAATTTGGAATTTGGAAACGTTCTGGCTGGCGTTATAAGCTACTCAGATCTCTCGAAAAGAAAACAGCTAAAACAGCTGACTATATTCTAACCGGGACGAAACACATGGTGGAAGAATTGGCACCCATTGCTTCGGGTGAAGTGCTTCGTGCTCCTTCCAGTGTAGACGAAACCGTTTTTACTTTTGACAACAACCAACGGCAATCAATTCGAAATGAGCTCCAGCTTGCTGGTCGCAACGTGTTGGTCTATGCCGGTAAATTTGGAGGCATCTACTACGATCAAGAAATCATCACCTTCTGCGCCGAGATGCTCAAAGCAGATCCTTCGTGGTATTTTATTTTTCTCACTCCTTCGGACCACGAGCCATTGAGAACCACCATGATTGCCAATGGACTTACTTCTTCGGATTTCTTCCTTCATGAGGCGAATTCTCCTAGCGAGGTGGCTTCGTTCTTATCTGCTTCAGATGTTGGATTGACAGCCATCCCTCCTTTTCCATCTCAGCGTTTTAGATCTCCCGTGAAAGTTGGGGAATACCTGATGTGCGGACTGCCATACATCACCAGTAAAGGGGTCAGTGAAGATGACTCCATTGCCGAATTGCATGATGTAGGAGTTGTGATTCCTTCGTTGGACAAAATAGAAGTCCAGCACACGCTAGGTGCACTGGACTTGTATTTGAATGAGAATAGGGAAGAATTGCGTTCCCGATGCAGAAAGGCCGGTATTTCTTACCGCGGCAGAAAGCAAGTAGATGACTTGTTCAGCCGAATTCTGCAAGAGGCCTAATTAATTCTCCATTAGTCCCTTAATGTCTACCGTTTCTGTTATGTCAACAGGAATTTTTCGACTGATTAAAAGAGCCCGTCCTGTTACGGTTCCTTTCGCTTGGAATTCCGCATTCTTTGCAAACAGGAGTGATAACAAGTTGTCCAGAAAATTACCACTGAGGTCCTCCGCATCTCCGCGAAGCTTTACCACTTTGGTACTTTTTGATTTCGAAGGAAGTTTCACCTTCTCTACCAACTGAACTGCCCCCATGTTCTTCGAATTAACGAATACGTCAATCTCAGACTGGGTCAATGTTACCGCGTACCAATTAGGATTATCTACCGTAACGGTTAGATCAACCTCAACAACGTCTTTGTTGAATTCAGTAATGGCAATGTCATCAACCGCAAGGACTTCAATTTCTTTGTAAAAAGAACAAGAACTCAAGCTGATAATCATCATCAATGCGCACGCTTTGGCGAGTGCATTGGAAATAGATGTCATACGTACAATCATAGCGTTGTTTATTGAAATGAAATCAAAGCGTGTGCCAAGACTTATTTCTTTAGTTGGTCGAAATACTTGTAAAACAACGGAATGGTCTTAATTCCCTGAAAGTAATTGAAGACACCGTAGTGCTCATTTGGTGAGTGAATGGCATCCGAATCCAAGCCGAATCCAAACAACACCGTCTTCAATCCGAGGATGCTTTCGAAGCTAGCCACAATTGGAATGGACCCTCCACTTCTAACTGGGATTGGCTTCTTTCCGTATGTTTCTTCCATGGCCATAGATGCCGCTTTGTAGGCAACACTATCTGTTGGCGTTACAGCCGCCTCACCGCCATGATGTGGCGTTACTTTTACAGACACACTTTTCGGTGCAATCTTTTCGAAGTGAGACTGGAACAAGTTCGTGATCGTTTCAGAATCTTGGTTTGGAACCAAACGCATGCTAATCTTCGCATATGCTTTCGATGCAATGACTGTTTTCGCACCTTTACCAATGTATCCTCCCCAAATGCCGTTGACATCAAGTGTTGGACGAATGGAAACACGTTCAGGCACTGAGTACCCGCTCTCTCCTTCTACATCGCCAATACCAATGCTCTTTTTGTAAGCTTCCTCACTAAATGGAGCTTTGGCCATTTCAGCGCGTTCTTCGGCAGACAGCTCGTCTACATCGTCGTAAAACCCTTCGACCGTAATGTGCTGATGCTCATCTTTAAGCGAAGCAATCATTTCGCACAAGATATTAATCGGGTTTGGAACACCCCCTCCGTACAAACCTGAATGCAGGTCTCTATTCGGCCCCGTAACTTCAACCTCTACATAACTAAGCCCTCTCAGTCCAGTTGTGATCGAAGGCGTATCGTTGGCAATGATTCCTGTATCAGAAACAAGAACAACATCTGCTTTGAGCAGTTCTTTATTTGCTTCTAAGAAATTATCAAGATTCTCAGATCCTACTTCTTCTTCTCCTTCAATGATGAACTTCACGTTGCATGGGAGCGAATCTGTTTGGACCATCGCCTCAAAAGCCTTTACGTGCATGTAAAACTGACCTTTGTCGTCGCATGCACCTCGGGCGAAAATGGCTCCTTCTGGGTGAATGTCTGTCTTTTTAATTACTGGTTCGTAAGGAGGTGAATCCCACAACTCCACGGGGTCAGCCGGTTGTACGTCATAGTGACCATAGACCAAAACAGTTGGTTTTGAAGGGTCTACCATTTTCTCACCGTAGACAATAGGGTATCCTGGGGTCTCCATCACTTCTGCCTTATCAGCTCCTGCAGCAAGCATGGCCGCTTTGGTAGCCTCAGCCATTTTTAATACATCTCCTTTGTAGGCTGGATCAGCGCTAACAGAAGGGATTCTTAGGATATCGAGCAACTCGTTCAAAAAACGGTCGCGGTTTGATTGTATAAAATCGTTTACAGACATGTTTTCAAATTGGACCTGAAAGATAGTGAACTGAGCAATGTACTACAATTTATGGGGCAGAAGAAGCCCGTCAAATGGCATAAACAGACTAATTTTAAGTTAAATCCTCATATACTGTGCGTTAGCCGAATTAAGAACCGTACTTTTGCGGCCGCTTTGGCACATTAGATATGAAATCAATACGAAACATTGCGATTATCGCACACGTTGACCACGGTAAGACTACTCTGGTTGACAAAATCATTCAGGAATGCAAAGTTCTTGATGAACGAAAAGAGACGAAAGAGCTTGTTCTAGACAACAATGATCTAGAACGAGAGCGTGGTATCACGATTCTTTCGAAGAATGTCTCTGTCACTTACAACGACGTTAAAATCAACATCATTGATACTCCTGGTCACGCCGACTTTGGAGGTGAAGTTGAACGTGTTTTGAAAATGGCAGACGGTGTTTTACTATTGGTTGATGCCTTTGAAGGTGCCATGCCTCAAACACGATTCGTTCTTTCAAAAGCACTTGAATTAGGTTTGACACCTATCGTGGTTGTCAACAAAGTAGATAAAGAAAACTGTCGTCCGGATGAAGTACAGGAGCAAGTTTTCGAACTCATGTTCAACCTAGATGCTACTGAAGAGCAGCTTGACTTCATGACCCTTTACGGTTCTAGTAAGCAAGGTTGGATGAACACGACTTGGAAAGATCAGACTGATAACATCCGCCCACTATTGGATGCTGTTATAGAACACATTCCTGAAGCTCCTTTTTATGAAGGAGGTCTTCAAATGCAAATTACGTCACTTGACCACTCTCCTTTTACAGGCCGTATTGCTATCGGTCGTGTTCAACGAGGAACAGTGAGTGAAGGAGAGCAGATAGCATTGTGCATGGCTGAAGGCGCGCCGAAGAAGATGAAGGTGAGAGAACTTTTCGTCTTTGAAGGACTTGGAAGAGTGAAGGTGAAAGAAGTTCGAAGTGGTGACTTGTGTGCCATCGTCGGATTGGAAGGGTTCGAAATTGGTGATACCATTTCGGATGTCAATAATCCAGAGGCGCTGCCACGTATTGCGGTAGATGAGCCAACGATGAGTATGATGTTTACGATTAACACTTCTCCGTTCTTCGGACGTGAAGGGAAATTCGTTACATCTCGTCAGCTTCGCGAAAGACTTTACAACGAAACAGAGAAAAACCTAGCACTTCGTATTGAAGACACGAACAGCGAGGATACTTTTAACGTATACGGAAGAGGTATTCTTCACTTGTCTGTTTTGGTGGAAACGATGCGTAGAGAAGGATACGAGCTTCAACTCGGAAAGCCTCAGGTACTTGTCAAGGAGATTGACGGCCAAAAGCACGAACCTTACGAGACATTGGTTATTGATATTCCAGAAACAACTTCTGGAAAAGCCATTGAGTTGGTAACGCAGCGAAAAGGAGATCTTTTGGTGATGGAGCCAAAAGGAGATCTTCAGCACTTGGAGTTCGACATTCCATCTCGTGGTTTGATCGGATTGCGTTCTAACCTCCTCACTGCATCTGCAGGAGAAGCAATTATCACCCACCGTTTCAACGAATACCGTCCTTGGAAAGGGGAGATTGGTGACCGTAGAAAAGGAGCCATGGTTTCTTCAGAACAAGGTCAAGCGTTGGCGTATGCCATTGACCGCTTGCAAGACAGAGGATCTTTCTTTGTGGAGCCAGGTGAAGAAGTTTACAAAGGCCAGGTAATTGGTGAAAACACCCGAGAAGGTGTTATTGAAGTGAACGTGATCAAAGGAAAGCAGTTGACGAACATGCGTAAGTCAGGAACTGATGCTGCGCAGCACATTGCACCTAAAATTCAATTCTCATTGGAAGAAGCTATGGAATACATTGCTGACGATGAGCTTTTGGAGATTACACCAAGTGCCATTCGAATGAGAAAATCACCACAATTGTGGAGAGCTAGATAGGTTTCCAGGACCTAAATATTGATTAGTAAAAACCCTTGCAACCTCGTTGTGAGGGTTTTTTGTTGTCAGACATCTTCTGAAATTACCATTCGTCGAAACTTTTGGGGATGATAGGCGTACATAGCATCAACTAACCTCCCTATTCCATTAATTGGAAGTAGGTATGACATGATGCCTTTGTACACTAAATTATTTTTTCTCAGCTGCCTTTGTGTTGCCTTTCAAAGCAATGCCCAAGTGGTCAACAGCTACGCGAGCGTTTCTGAAATCGCAGATAATATCCTCTATTTATCTCATGTAAATGAAGACGCCGACACGTTCGAAGATGGCGAGTGGGTCGTGATCATGCAAATGCAAGACGACGTCATCGGAACAACCAGCAACACCGCTGGTTTTGGCGATATTGGAGACATTGGCTCAGCAGGTTTGTTTGAGATCGTTGAAATTCAAAGTCATACCGAATACAACGGGTTACCAGAAACCATCACGCTCACTGAAAGTCTGAGCAATTCCTATTCCCTCTGCAACAACTGTTCACTACAGATCATTTCATTTCCACAATTTGGAACAACAGACTACACCACTACCTCTGACATTTCAGCACTTGCTTGGGATGGAAACATAGGCGGCGTAGTGGCCATTTTCGTGAATGGAACGCTCACTTTAGAACATTCCATTTCTGCCGATGAGAAGGGGTTTCGAGGAGGAAGTAGATCGAACAATCATTCCGGGTCCAGTTGTGTCCTAGCCAACACCGTGCGCTATGCCGAGAACGACAATTTGCTCGGGTTCAAAGGAGAAGGAATCTATAAAAGCACTAGCGACGACCACAACAACGGAAGGTCCAATATTATCAATGGAGGAGGTGGCGGAAGCCATCACAACTCTGGTGGTGCCGGCGGAGGAAACTACACCGATGGCGGCATTGGAGGTAATGGCTATAACAATTGTTTAACTCATCCTGCCGGAGGTTTAGGCGGACTATCACTCTCGAATTACATTTCATCGAACAGGGTTTTCATGGGAGGTGGCGGCGGAGGCGGTCAGCAAAACAACAATATCGGAAACGACGGAGGTAACGGCGGGGGAATCGTTTTAGTGCGGGCTTCGGACATTGTAACCACTGCATGTCCAGGCGTGACCATTTCAGCCAACGGAGGCACTCCACCAGATTGTGGAAATGACGGTGCTAGTGGAGGTGGCGCTGGAGGCGCTGTTATGTTTTTCACCAACAACTGGAATGTGGATGCACTTTGTCCCATTACCATTACTGCCAACGGCGGAAATGGTTCAAGCAGTCTTTCAGGAGGCTCGCATGCTGGCGGAGGAGGTGGTTCCCAAGGAAGCGTCATATTCAATGAATTTGAACCCACTACCAACGTTACGACGGAAACACTGAACGGTACTGCAGGATGCGGGAATACTTCGAACCCGTGCAACAGCTTAGCAGGAACACCAACAGGATCTAATAATTCTGGTATTTTACTATTTATATCGAATGCCTTGTCAGCAAACGATCTGGATTTTCAAGCCCATTTAATTGACAAGCGCACCCGGTTATCATGGCAGGCTGTTACTGATTCTCCTAACTCAACTTACGAGCTCTTGCGCTCAGCTGATAATAAATCATGGGAGTATATGGGGTCTTTTGAAGGAACAACAGCCGTGGATTACTACCAGGAATGGGACGACCATCCTTTTTCAACCACTACCTACTACCTCCTGAAGCAAAAAGGTGCCATGGGCGAAATCTTGGCTTCTGAAATCAAAAGCGTTACACGCCCGACTGAGCACGTTTCACTTACTATTTTTCCAAATCCTACCACAGGTAATGTGACTGTTCATAGCCCGGTTTATTCCATGCAGGAAATAAGGGTTTTAAATTCCTTAGGACAAATGGTAAATGACCAACTGATTGTGCAGGAGCAAGGAGATAATTACATCTTACTACTTGATTACTTGACGCCGGGAACCTACTATGTGGTTACTCCTCAGGAAACAGGCAAAATTGTTCTCTACAAGTAAGTAGTTGTTTTAAGATAGTTCTTTCCAGAGGATATAGACTCCCATCAGCAGGACGAACCAACCAAATCCTTTTTTCAATTTCTTTCCTTCAATGAAGTTGGTAAGATAGATTCCAACTAGGATTCCTACCGCTGTAATTCCGGCGAATACCAAAAGGAAACTCCAATCGATTGCCATGTTTTGAACATCGCCTACAAAGCCTATGAGCGATTTCGCTGCGATGATTAAGAGTGACGTCCCAACGGCCTTTTTCATCGGGAGCTTCGCGAAAATAACCAGGGCAGGAATGATCAAAAATCCTCCGCCCGCTCCCACTATGCCCGTCAACACCCCTACAACTGCACCTTCCAACACAATCATTGGGTAATTGTAAACTACGGGACCTTCTTCGCCTTCACCTCCTTTCCTACCTCTAATCATGGAGATGGAAGCAAACAACATGATGAGTGCGAAAAACACCATGATTCCAATGTCTTTGGTCACCACCAGGTCTCCGAGTTGAAAGAGTTCTTCAGGTATAGCCGGGATTAGGTAAAGCCGTGTCAGGAAAACAGCAATCAGCGCTGGGATGGCGAAAACAATACCTGTTTTCACATCAACCATGCCTTTTCTGAAGTTTTGAATGGCACCGATGGATGCGGCAAAACCAACAACAAATAAAGAGTAAGCCGTGGCTAACACAGGCTCAACAGCTAATAAATAGACCAATACAGGAACGGTGAGGATGCTTCCTCCGCCACCAACCAAACCCAGAACAACACCTATTACAAGTGCACCGGCATACCCTACGATTGTCTGAAGTTCCATTTTCTCGGCTGAATGTACATTATTCAACACAAAGGAAAGCCAACCGTTAAAATTTTAGTGTGACAATTGTTACTGTGAAATGGTGGGGCTGAACAAAACGATGGTCAAACGAAGAACTTCAGTTATCTCAGCACAGTTACATGACCTTCGAATAGCCTCGCGTTTCCTGTATCTGGCATTACGATGGTGATTTGATACGTATAGATGTCTGCCTGCACATAATGACCTCCGTTCTTATTATTTCCAATCCACCCAATCTCTGGGTCATTGGATACAAAGATGAGCTCTCCCCAACGGTCAAATATTTCAAACGTAAATTCGGTCGGTTCAAACGAAAGCACAGGTTTGAATACTTCGTTAATCCCATCCAGGTCTGGCGTAAAAGCGTTTGGAACAAAAACCTGAGGCTCCAACTGTACATCTATTTCGGTGCACAACAGATCGGCGCATCCTTGCGCGTTGATTGCCTCCAGACAAACTTCGTAAATACCAGGTAACTCCCAGCCTTCTAATTCAGGTGACTCTTCTGTGCTCACAGAGCTTCCATCTATGGTCCAAACAAATTCTACTGCTCCCTCACTTGTATTGTCGAAGTGAATAGTTCCCACGTTATTCGACACAATAGTTCCCTCTCGAATGCTGTAATCTGCCACCGGAATATCATAGGCACATAGTACTTCCTCAAATGAGAGATTGAGCGGGCAGCCTTCATCATGAATCATGGCTACCGTGATGTCAAAACAATCTTCCACCTCGTACAGATGAGATACTGTTGCTCCTGTACCTACATTTCCATCTCCGAAATCCCAATTGATGGCACTGAACTCTTCGGTATTCGATAAGCTGAAACCGGCTGGAACGGGAATACAAACGGTTGGTGCGTCTACCGTTAATTCTGGGGCAGATAGGACAACTGTTTGGATCTGTACCTCGGCAGTCAGTCCCTCCGGATTGCAACCGTCCACGACCGTTACACTCAGCGTTGTTGGCACCAATGCTTCGAAACTGAGGTTATCGTCTGTTCCGATTTCTTCGTTCGCTTCGTTCTCCCAGCTCCACACGTATTCACCATCTCCGCCAGTAGCATTTGCTTGGAGCGCAACTATATCTCCCGGGCAAGGAATTACGTCTGCTGGGCCCGTCAATTCAAGCTCAGGATAGAAGAAAATCTCTGTGCAAGAAGCAAGGGAAGTACAGCCGTTATCATCCGTAGCAGTTACACAGAACGTGTCGTTCTCATTAGGAGTGGCCGTTTCGGCTTCCCCAACTGTTCCTGACTCCCAATTGTAAGTGAGGTCCGTTTCAACAGAGGTAGCCGTCATGGTAACTTCACTTCCGTCGCAAATAACATAGTTGATTGGTAAATTGATAACTGGCAGCGGATCAGCCGTCATGTTCACCGTCATGGAGTTTTCGCATGTACCGTTGGTCAAGAAAAGGGCGTAATCAGCAGCGCACAAATCAATCACGAGATCCGCAGAAACAGCGCCATTTATTTCATATGTCCAATCAGGATCCAACGTAATTTCCAATTGTCCGTTGCATTGCCCTTCACAACCAGGGTTGGTCACTAGCAACGATTCAAAATCTGGCTCATCGAATAAGATTAGTTCTATTTCATCTGTCCCTGAGCAACCATCCAACGTAACTTGCACTTCATAAGTACCAGCCACGTATTCGCCGTCTATTATGGGTATGAACACTTGGTCTGCCACTTCACCTTCCCACTGAATTTCGTCCCAGCCTGGACCCGCGTCAAATTGCGTTTCATCTCCAGGACACATTGAAACATCTGGCCCTAAATCCACTACTGGCAACGGTGTTACTACTAGGTTATAAAGTATTGGTTCCAACCCGTCATCTGCCAGAATTTGCATGTCTGCGGCAGGTGTGAAGGCATATGTCCCTGAATTTTGGATGAACTCATTCACTCCACCAACCACTTCAAACCAATCTACACTTGCTCCCAATTCAGGGTCTAAGGTCACCTCATCTCCTGCGCAAACGGTAACGGTCTCGGTGTTTTGTGACGATTCAATTACAATGCTATCAACGAAAATATTCTGTGCGCATGACTCATTCACACTTGTGGTAATGACGAGGTAGTCATACGCCTGGTCTGCGGTGAACGTAAAAGAATACGTTTCCCAGTCGGTATTGCTCACTTCTGCAGTACATCCAAGTTCATTGGACCCTGCCAAAAACGCGGTATGATCAGCTATAATACCTGTTGGTGGCATGCCCATGAAACCATAAGCACACAATCCGCCACAAACGGAGCTATAAGCGCCACTTGTTGGCATTTTCAACGCAGCGGTAAAGGTGTACTGCACGCCCACGTCCAATGGTGCAGGTAATTGCTGGCCAATGGCTTCGGCTGAACCGTTGAAATCTCCATAAGAGGCAAACCCCGCGTAGGCATCTCCTGTAGCTGCCACTCCATCTGTTGGAAACGCGCCACTGGTGAAACCACATGCGTAATAATCAGCAGATTCAACAACTATGAACCAATCGTCCAACATGCCTATTTGACCTAAGCTTCCCGGACAACCATCGTTTTCCTCAAAATCACCATTGCCAATGATTTGGCCTTGCAAAGCAAGGGGTCCTAATGCAATGAGCAAGAGAAATGCACTTACAATTCGAACAGCCTTCATGTTCTTCGTTTTTCGTTCATTAAAAGTACGCGCTAGAAGTTACTTTAGTTGCTCGGGTCGTGTAACATTTCGAACAATAATTATGGAATAAGTCGCTGTAACCCAATGCGAAATTTAGTTTTACTCATTCTCCTCTCATGGAGCGTCATGTATTCCGAGTCGAAAATGAAGAACATTCAAAAATTTCTTTGGTTACATACCAAGAATAATCCATCCTAGTTGCAGTATATTTGAATGCCAAGAACCTACATGAAAGTCTCTTTTGACAATACCGAAATCGCCTTTGCCCATAAGTCAGATTATGAGCTGAAAAAAGGATACTGGCTGTTTAAAATGGTTTCGAACCCGCTATTGGTCAAATTAGGGAAATACAGTGTGAACTTCGCTTTGGCGCTTCGCATTCCCATCGGGTGGGCGCTCAAAAAGAACATCTTCGCACAATTCTGTGGAGGAGAAACCATTCAAGATTGTGCCGCAACTACAAAGGTCCTTGACCAACTGAAGGTAGGCACTATTCTGGACTACAGCGTGGAAGGAAAGGACAGAGTGGAAGACCTCGAGCGCACGACGCAAGAGATCATAGAAACGGTCAATACAGGCAATGACAATCAACATATTCCTTTCTGTGTCTTTAAAATCACCGGCGTGGCTAGGTTTGGACTTCTTCAAAAAGTGAACGAAGGAACAGCGCTCTCAGTAGACGAGCAGGCCGAATTCGCCGCAGTCAAAGAACGTGTAGATCGCATAGCAAAACGTGCTTTTGATACAGGCACACCCGTATTCATTGACGCAGAAGAAAGTTGGATTCAAGATGCCATTGATGATTTGACGCATGATTTAATGGCCAATTACAACAAAGCGAGCGTGATTGTTTACAACACCGCACAAATGTACCGCCATGATCGACTTGCTTTTTTGCAAAAGGCATTCGCCGAAGCACAAGACAAAGGGTATCACTATGGGGTGAAACTCGTTCGTGGTGCCTACATGGAAAAAGAACGTGATCGCGCTGAAGAAATGGGCTACCCTTCGCCTATTCAGCCGAACAAAGCGGCGAGCGATCGGGATTTTGATCTCGCCTTGGAATTGTGCCTTCAACATATTGATCATGTGGCCTTGGTTGCTGGCAGTCACAACGAAGAAAGTGCCTTAAAGTTGATCGACTTGATGACGCGTCACAACGTGGAACCTCAAGACAAACGCGTTTACTTTGCCCAGCTTTTCGGAATGAGTGACCACATCAGCTTCAACCTGTCACATGCAGGATACAATGTGGCGAAGTACGTCCCATACGGACCCATTAAAGAGGTGATACCCTATTTAATTAGACGAGCTCAAGAGAACACATCTGTAAAAGGTCAAACGGGAAGAGAGCTTTCGCTCATAGTGAAAGAACTAGCTAGAAGGAAGCAATCTTAGCAACCGCAATCAGCCGCTTTTGGTGCCAAAAAATCTTGGATCACACTCGTTGAATCCTGCAGCTCTATTTTCACTTTCAACCCATTCGTTTTATCAGACTCAATGATGTAAAATTTTGGGTCTTCGTGTGTTTCACTTTCTGAAAAACGCACATCTCCATTGTCAATCATGCTTTGCACATCTCCTTTTGAAATCTTCAAACAGGTCATAAGACAATTGGCTCTTTCTGTGTAGCTGAAGTTCTTTTCATTGATGGTTGACTTCACGCGCGTACCTGGTAACCACTTCCCACAACCTCGGTTGCTAAAGAGGGCGAACGAAATCAATACGCCGATAAAAATTCCGACGAAATACTTGCTGAGGCGTTGTGTGAATGTCATGGTACAAAAGTACGAGATATGTTTTTAATAATACACCAAAGGCAGGCACCATGGTAACAATACAATTTGCTGGCGAGCATGCTTTTTGAAGTTGCGATTGCCCAGTCGAATTATTGTAACTTTGCTTCCATGCTTAAAAGCTCGAACCTCACGTTTAACTACCAGAATGGCCCTTCATTCTCATTCCCAGATGTGGCGTGTGAAAAGGAAGGTCACCTACTCTTATTAGGAGAGTCTGGACAAGGGAAAACAACCCTTCTTCATCTCTTAGCTGGAATGCTTGTTCCCTCTTCGGGAGCCATCACCATAGATGGGACCGATATTGCTCAGCTCTCTCCCACCGCCATGGACCATTTCAGAGGCCAGCACATAGGAATGAGAATGAAGG
>JAQWQB010000050.1 GCA_029245065.1 Flavobacteriales bacterium
CCGCATTTACTCCATGGGAAACGAATCCTACCGTGAGCTGCATTTCGATGATGATACATACCGAGAGTATGCGGTGAGCGTAAACAATGAGCAAAACGTTCTGCTCAATGGAACACGGTTCTTCTTAGTCAGTCTGGAAGAGTGATCCACAGCCATTTGGTTTTTGCCATTGTTTCAAACGCGGTTACTGCTACATTTGTCTCATGAACTTTTCTTCGAAAACAGTTTGGATTACGGGTGCCTCTTCAGGCATTGGTCGTGCGTTGGCCTTAGAACTATCTAATCAAGGCGCCACATTGATTCTCTCTTCCCGAAGAACAGAAGCACTTGAAGAAGTGCGCAACACATGCCATAACCCTGAAGTAGTGCACGTCTTGCCACTGGATTTAAGCCAGGCAGACCAAATGCCAGAGCGCGTTCAAGCTGCCTTAAAATTGGCACCACAAGGCATTGATATTGTCGTACACAGCGGAGGCATTTCCCAACGTTCATTGGCCGCTGAAACAGACCTAACGGTGGACCGAAAGCTGATGGAGATTGATTATTTCGGTACCATTGCGCTAACAAAAGCAGTTCTTCCACATTTCGAAGCACAACAGTACGGGCACTTTGCGGTGATTACTAGCTTAGCAGGCAAATTTGGCGCTCCAATGCGTTCTAGTTATAGCGCCGCAAAACATGCGCTCCATGGCTATTTCGAAACACTGTACTTGGAGAATTGGCGATCGAATTTGAGTGTGACCATTGTGGTACCGGGACTTATCCGCACCAACATTTCAAAGAATGCCCTTGTTGGTGATGGCTCCAAGCAGAACTCCATGGACAACATGATCGATGAAGGGATGTCTCCTGAAGCTTGCGCGAAGAAAATGGCCAAAGCGATCTATCGGAAAAAGCACGAGGTATACATCGGGAAAAAAGAAATCCTGGCAATTTACCTCAAGCGGTACCTACCAGGATTACTAAGAAATATCTTAAAAAAGAGAAAGCTTTCTTAAGCGTTGAATTCTCTTCCTTTTACATTCAAAACGGTTGTCTTCTTCTTGAGTGTTCTCAATACAATAAACACCACAAAAGCGGCTGGAATAGCATAAAGCCAGAATGGTGATACGAGAAAATCCAACTCAAAAACGCGGTAGTCCATGTAATTCTTGACAACGTCAATCATACCAAAACTTATGAAGGTGGCGAAGAATCCGTTGTACTCTCTTTTCAATACGTTCTTGAATGAAAACGGCACACCAGAAGGCTTGAAGTTCGTCCATCTAGGGAAAAATGGAGGAGCTGTTTCTGACCATTTCAAATAACTTCCGCCAAACTTCTTGCGAAGGAATGCTTCTTCAGCAAACATGATACGCTCATAGTACACCCAGAAAAGGAGACTACATACAATGGTGAACCACCATGAACCAACGTACATGATAATCCCTAGCCACATGAAATAATTTCCAAAATAGAGTGGGTGACGAACAACAGAGTAGATGCCTTTTGTATTCAGCACCTCTGCCACCTGACCTTCTTTGGTATTTCTACCGGAAGTACCTGCCGGTGTGAAGCCAATGGTCAGCGCTCGAATCAGCAAGCCAAAAAAGCTTACCACAAGACAAATTACTATCCATGTGAGGTCACGGTGATCCAGCTGACGGTCCCATCCGCCGACCATTACAATCACTGCTAATACATATAAAACAAGTGGAAGGAAACTCCTCCATCGGAACAACCAGTTTCCACTGCGTTCCATTTCTTCTATCATTGCCATTCGGCAAATGTAGAAATTCGTTTGATGAGTTCTTACTGATAGATAGGCTTATTCCAAAGCTTCACTTGATCAGACTCTGAAATGCCCCCTAAAATCTCAACGTGAATACCGTTCGAAAGCCCCAGTTCTAGGCTTCTTCGCTCATATTCATTCTCTCCTACCAGCACTTCAACAAAACGTTCTTCTCCTTCTGTTTGAATCAGTCCTTCTGGAATTGACAATACCTGATCACGTTTGTCGATTACCACATCAGCATTTGCGCTGTATCCCGCACGAATAAAGGCTTCACTTTCAATTTTAACGGCCGCTTTTATCTCAAATTGAATGGCTCCATTCTCTTCTACCCCTTTTGGAGATATGTATTCCAATTCAGCGCTGAAAGTCTCATCTGCAATGGCTCCAATGGTCAAAATCAGCTCCATTCCGATGCTGAGTTTTTCTACTTCGGATTCATCCAATTTTCCAATGAAAATTAAATCGTCCATTTCCGCAATGGTACCAATGGTGGTTCCATCGTTGAAGTTATTCGCCTCAATCACTGAGTTTCCTTCTTTAATGGGCACGTCCAACACCATTCCACCTATGGTAGCGCGAATATTGGTTAGCGAAGAACCTCCAGAACGCTTGGCCACCCCTTTCTTGACGATTTGTAAGTTATCTTCTGCAGCATTCATCTCTTCCATGGCTTGTCTGCGCGCTGTTTCAAACTGCTGAAAATCTGCTGGAGCGATTACTCCCTTATCCAATAACTCTGCATTTCGATCATAATCCATGTTGGCATTGTCTACAGAAATACGTGCTCGTTCCAATCTATTTTCGGCATTGCTCAAGCTCACCATGTTTGGAATCACTTTCACCTTGGCAATGAGGTCACCTTCTTTTACAATGTCACCAGCCTCCACAAGAATTTCGCTGATGATACCCGAAATCTGAGGCTTGATTTCCACCTCTTTTCTAGGCTGAACACTTCCATTAGCAACCGTTTTTAACACAATATCGCGTAGCTCTGGTGCTTCTGTATCATATGTTTCTGGCCCTTGGTTCTCTTTGTCGTTCAAATACCACAAGGTTCCCAAGGCTATAGCTACAACCAAAACGGTGAAAATGATTATCGCTGTTAAACATCCCTTATTCATGATTCTTTCTTTTATTCAGTTCGAATGGCGTCTACAGGTTTGATTGATATGGCACGCAAAGCTGGAAGTAAACCTGCAATAACTCCCATGATAATCATAATAACTAGCGCTGACGAAATCGTATTAAACTTGATGTATGGATTCAAAAACATGGCATCCTCAGCATCTTTCAACGCGTAGGCAAGTAACTCCACAATACCCACCCCGAAAATGAGACCAACCAATCCGGCCAACAGCGTAAGAAACACCGTCTCCGAAATGATTTGTTGAATGATGGATCCTGGAGTTGCTCCTAAACTTCGTCGCACTCCAATTTCTTTGGTACGTTCTTTCACCGTGATGAGCATGATATTGATGATTCCTACCACACCAGCAATGAACACCAATCCTCCGAAGACGAAGGCAACCAGACGTATACCTGAGAACAGTGTATCCAATTGTTCTACTTCTTCGGCCATGGTCCAGAAACCGAAGGCTCTTGGATCATCAGGGTGTACTCCTTTTCTTGATTTCAAAGCGGCAACAACGTCTTCTGAAGCGATCGCTGCTGAGACCTCATCATCAATTAAGATCGACAGCCAGCCCACGTAGTCTCCGAAGTGAAATGCTTTTTGAAAGGTCGAAATAGGGGTGAAAATAGATTGGGTTGCTTCTTCGGCATCTTCCCCTTTTCGGTAAGAACGGTAGACACCAATCACCATGAAATTTACGCCATTGATTCTGATGTACTCGCCAATCGGATCTTCTTCATCTGGAAATAA
Source organism: Flavobacteriales bacterium (assembly GCA_029245065.1). Classification (GTDB taxonomy): domain Bacteria; phylum Bacteroidota; class Bacteroidia; order Flavobacteriales_D; family Sanyastnellaceae; genus JAQWQB01. The sequence goes on from JAQWQB010000050.1 coordinate 3,657, forward strand.
GACGTTGTAAACACGACGCCCAATGACACACACTTTTCGTCCTTCTTCAATATCGAAATCATTGATATACCTGCCCTTGTATACATCGTTTGGTTCTATGGTAATGTAATCAGGCGTATCTCCATAAATATTGAAAGCGCCGGTGTTCACTCCTCGTGTGACATTATTCGAACCGTTGTATCCTCCAAGTTGAATGCGTGGAGAAACCAGTTTCACCGTTGATACGTTATCTCGGAGGTATTCCACGTCTGAATTATTCAGGTTGAAACCTCTCCCCTCTTTGAATCCGTTGTAGGCCATGCTTGTTTGCTGGGTCCACAAAAACATGCTGTTGGCCGCACGGTTAGCCATGTTGGTTTTCGCCCCATTCTCTAGCCCATTGGCAGAACTAATGGTGATAATCAACATGAAGATACCCCACGTGATGCCGATACCTGAGAGTATTGCTCTGAACGGATTCCGAAGAATCACTTGAATGATTTCTATCCACTTATCCTTGTCAAACATTACTCATCTCTTAAGGCTTCAACAGGTCGAATACTTACCGCGCGGATGGCTGGAAAAAGCCCCGAGAGGGCTCCAGCTATTGCCAAAATAAGTAAGGCCGTTAAACAAATGGAAAAATCTACGGAAGGGTTGGTAAAGTATTCATGATCAATCATTCCAGAGGTCAGCTCTAATAATCCAACTCCTAAAACAAGCCCTAAACACCCTGATACAACTGTTAAGAATACAGATTCTTGAATGATCAAACTAATAACTGTCCAGGGTGTCGCACCAAGTGCCTTTCGAACACCAATTTCTTTCGTTCGCTCTTTGACAATGATGGACATTATGTTGGCCACTCCTACTATTCCAGCAAGCAATGTCAAAATACCAATGACCCAAATGAAGGTCTTAATGGCGTTGTAAACGTTGATGAATTCCGCAAAGTCTTCATTGACATTCCGCACGCGAATAGCTTGTCTATCTTCTGGATGCACCATGTGCACCTGTTTCAAATAGCTCTCAATTTCGCTCGCCATTTCAATGGTTACATCCAATGTAGCATCGCCCGTTGAGACCATGAACATGCTCAAATCATCTCCTCTACCAAATAGTTTTTGGGCTGTTGATATGGGAATGTACGCTGAACGGTTTTCCCATCTGCTATCTGGGTCTTCGAACATACCTACGACCAAGAACTGCACTCCGTTCATTTGAAGATAACTGCCAATTGGGTCTTCTCCTTTGTACAAATCATCTACAATGGTAGCTCCAATGACACAAACTTTTCGCTGCTCTATCAGGTCGTCATCGTTGATATACCGACCCTTGGAAACATCTGTTCGTTCAAGGATTTGATGCCCCGGGTGCAGTCCCCTCAACGGAAAATTCATGGATTTCGAACCCTTCGTCATGGTAGCTCCCCAGAAAAAGAGTCGGCCTGAATAAGCTTCGACTCCTTCAACTGATTCTACCACATGATAGAGGTTGTCATTTTCAAATTGAATCCGCCTTCCGGAATTAAGTCCATTGTATGGAAGTGACGTACTTCCGCTTCGAACCCAAATTGAGTTAATGGCATCATCTTGCATGGATTTGTACAATCCATTCCGCAGACCAAATCCCAACCCTTGCATAACTACAAGAATAAAGATACCCAACGCCACGCTGGTTCCCGTTAGAGCAGTACGAAGTGGATTCTTAAGAATCGTGTGAAATATTTCTAACCATTTATCTGAATCGAACATGCAGCGTTAGACTAGGTTGTTGGTTGTGGATTCAATTCTCCCATCCTTCAAGCGAATGACTCTGTCTGTCATTTCTGCTATTTCGTTCTCATGCGTCACAATCACCATCGTGATGCCTTCTTTGTTGACTGATCTGAGCAGTTGCATTACCTCTTCAGATGTTTGACTGTCCAACGCTCCCGTTGGCTCATCGGCCAAGATCATTCGGGGCTTGGTAATTAAAGCTCTAGCAATTGCTACACGTTGCTTTTGTCCTCCACTCATTTCATTGGGCATGTGATTGGCCCAATCTTTCAGCCCTACTTTGTCTAAGTATTCCAAGGCCAATCTGTTGCGTTCTTTCCGAGGTACTTTTTGGTAATACAACGGCAGGGCTACATTCTCTGCAGCGTTTTTGAAGCTGATTAGGTTGAAACTTTGGAAGACGAAGCCGAGGTACTTGCTCCGGTAACGGGCAGATTGCGTCTCCCCTAAATTGGCCATGCTCATGTTATCAAGCATGTATTGGCCATCATCGAAGTTGTCTAACAACCCCAATATATTGAGTAGTGTTGATTTCCCCGATCCCGAAGAACCCATGATTGATACCAACTCTCCTTTGGCCACGTGAACGTCAATCCCTTTCAGTACTTGAAGTTCGTTTTTTCCTATCGCGTAGGATTTGCAAATATTTTTAAGGTCTATCATGGCTTGAGCGCTTAAAGGTAAACTCTTCAAACAGCAGTGCCAATGATGCGGGGGTAAAAATTGTTAATGGCAAAATGAGCGGATGAAAGGCTTCATTCATTAACCATTAATGGGGTCATTTTGTTGGCCTTAATCGTGTGTACCAATACTATTCAAAGGAGATCCAACGAGATCGGTCTCTACCCAAGTACTTGCACCTGTAGAACTTCGTCCAAAACCATACGCATTGGAATTGGTGAAAACGACAATTATTCTCCCAGCAGCATTCATTCCTAAAGGAGTGCCGTTCAATTCTTGTGTAAACCACATACTGGAAGGAAAAGTGTTGACTCCAAATCCATAGGCCGTTGTTGCGGTGTAGAGTACAATTCTTCCCGTTGTTGCCACAGCATCAATTGGCGGGCCATCCAAGGTCGTTTCAACCCAAGTGGCACTTGGGAAACTGTTGAAGCCGAATCCATAAGCGTGAGTGCTGGTGTATACCACGATGGTAGAATCTGAGGCTACAGCTCCTTGTACTTCTCCTTGTAATTCTTGTTCAACCCACACGGAACTCGGGAAAGTATTGAGCCCTAATCCGTAGGCGTGAGTTGGAGAATACACCACAATGTTGCCACTTGAGGTACTGAACGTTTCACACCCAGTTGAAATCCCTTGAATTCCCTGAGGTCCTTGTATTCCTTGTGGCCCTTCATCTCCTTGAGCGCCTTCGGGACCTTCTTCGCCCTGCTCTCCTTGTATACCCTGAACTCCCTGCGGGCCTTGCTCTCCTTGCAGACCAGACAATTGACCTTCCAACTGCCATCCATCAGCATTTTTAATGAAGTAAAAACCATCAGCATTGTTTAGGTACAAGTCGCCAATAGCTCCTTGTTCATCCAATGGCAAACCGTCTCCGGTTGTCCAGCTATTGCCGTTTATTCCATCTACACCATCCATGCCATCAGAACCATTTACTCCGGGAGGTCCCACTTCGCCTTGCGGACCTGCTGGGCCTTCTGGTGCATTGAGGGCTAACGTTGCCGTTTCTGCGTGCAGCGCATAAGGAACAGACATAAGCTGTTGAACACCGGTGAGGATATAATCAGTGCCGCCTTCAACATCTACTTGAACTTCAATGAAGAAACTGTTTTCGCCCCAAGAAATGGATTCAAAGAGACCTTCAACCGGCACACCTTGTCCTATGATGAAATTTACAAGTCCTAGGCTGTTAGTAAGGAGTGTATGTGTTTCAGCGTAAACAATTGGACCATTGGAGCTCCCTTCTCTCAAGTTCAATAGGAATGAAACGTCTTGTTCAGGAAGAATGACTCCTTCAGGAGTTCTTACAACAGATTGGTAATTAATCCCTTGTGGAGTTTGAGCGAATGCACTACAAACGGAAAAAAAAGCAATTAGTGTCAATAATCTACGCATCATGAGTTTAGCTTCTAATGATTGAAAAACGCTGTGAAGTGGTACCGTCTGATGGAAGAACATGGACAATGTACAATCCTCTTGCGAAAGCAGACATATCAATTCGATCGCCATGTTGCGCTTGGAATTCACGAATCAATTTACCCGTGGCATCGAATAATTTCAGTTGGGCTTGTTGAATTTCGGGCATTGCAATCGTTAAATCAAAACGAACGGGGTTTGGAAAAAGGTAAATCGAAGAATGATTCGGCTGTTCTTGGACAGTAACGGAAGCAAATTCACCTTGATGAAACCCTTGAGTAAGTGTCAAAGTGGTGTTAGAAATCGTTTCAGTAATAACCTCTCCTATCGTGAAACTATTCACCACGTTAGAAGACCCTGCACTACCAAATACGACCGGTTCGAGCTGTTGACCAACTAACACTTGCGAAAAAAGGATTCCCACAACTAAACCAATTTGAGGTAGGCTCAAATATTTCAGCTTTAGCTTCATTCTGGGAAGGTAATCTATCTTTTCCACCTCCGCTTTGGCCCTATTCGATTTTAACAAAGCAGGTCAAGATGTAACGTGTGTTAAACTCACTTGTCAACACAACAAAATCGAGACAATTGTCGTATCTTTACAGACAAATGTCGGTATGCGGTATACAGAAAACGCTAAAATAGTTGCTGAGAGCAAGAAGAAGGTGGACAAAGCCTTTCGTGATTACTTCAAGAGGATTGAAAAATCCAGTCAAATCAAAGTACCCGCGAAAGAGCTGTCGTACGATGCTTTTTTTCAAAATAAGATGCTCATTATCTATGCCATTCGAGCGGGATTCTCCTACCATCTGTTTTCGTTGATCAAAGAAATCACTCCTTTCTCTGAAAGCGATTGGGCTGAATACTTAAATCTGTCGATCAAGACACTTCAACGCCACAAGCAAGAAGAGAATTATCATTTCAAGCCCATCCATACAGAAAAGATTATTGAATTAGCTGAAGTGACCAAGTTTGGGGAGGTGGTCTTCGACTCCTTGGAACAGTTCTACGCTTGGCTTTCAACCCCTTCGTATGCCTTGGGAAACCTGAAGCCGTCAGAATTACTGAAAGACTCGTATGGCAAGGAACTGGTCATGGCCGAACTCAACCGTATTGAACACGGAATCTTCGCTTAATGCGCCTCTTTCGACTTACCAAAGAAAAATACGCACACGATTTCAGCGGCAAAGGAGCCGCCCTCTTCGGCAATCGTTGGAATTCTAAAGGTGTTGAAATGATCTATACCGCAGAGAGCCGAGCTTTGGCCATGGCCGAAGTAGCCGTTCATTTATCGCTAGGGACACTGCCGAACGATTATGTGATGGTAGAGCTATCCATTTCAGGAAATACTAAGATGGGCGAAATTTCGTCGGCCAAACTGCCTGAACGATGGAAAACCAATCCTCCCATCCACGCTACTCAGATATTGGGTGATGCTTTTATTTCGGCAAATGAGTTTGGTATTTTGAAGGTTCCTTCCGCTGTGGTCGCCGGAGATTCAAATTACCTCATCAACCCGCACCACCCGGCTGGCAAGAAGCTTAAACTAGTGGAAATATCCACGTTTGAATTTGACAAGCGCTTGTTTAAGTAACTACGTTTTCGCCATCAACAACGCTTCATTCAACACCTCCAAGATCACGTCCATTGGAAGATCCTTTTTGGGATCTACTGGCAGTGTTTTCATCCGTTTCCGCTCACCAGCTTCCAAAGCAGGATGTGCCATTTGCATTCCTTCCACCAATAAAAAATACGGAGCTTTCGTTTTCTTATCGGTCCACAAGTAACAAAATGCCTTTCCGTTGAAGCAGAAACATGGCATGCCGTATTTCGTTGTCTCAGTGACCTCTTCCGAAATTTCCAATAAGACGGTGCGCATGGCCCACAAGCAAGATGAGACATCATCATCGTGCGCATTGTAATACGTTTCGTTGCTTTTCATGATTCGAACTTAACACTTCGAAATTCGCTAAAAATCAAATCTTGACGAAGACGAACTCGGTTTTAATCACTAGTTCGCAAAAAACCACTGAACTCAGTAACTTCACCCCTGATTTACACATCCAACGTAAAACCATCACAATGAAGCTCTTTATTCCCTTTTTGTTCGTCTTTCTCGCGTTCAAAGCTACCAGTCAGAATTACTTTCAACAAGAGGTCAACTATGATATCAATGTTGCGCTTGACGACAAACTACATGAGCTGAATGCCGACATCACGATGGAGTATACCAACAATTCTCCCGATGCGCTGAACTTTATTTGGATGCACTTGTGGCCGAATGCCTACAAAAACGGAAAAACGGCGTTGGCGAAACAGCAATACCGCGATGGCGATCTTTTTATGTTTTACGCCATGGATAAATCACTTGGCTACATTGATCAACTGGATTTCAAAGTGAACGGCACAACAGTGAAATGGGAATATCATCCTAAGCATATTGACATTGCGAAAGTCATGCTCAACAAGCCACTGCTTCCGGGCGAAACCATCGAAATCAACACGCCTTTTCACGTCAAACTTCCGAGTGGAAAAATATCGCGACTAGGTCACTTAAATCAGTCGTATCAAATTACCCAATGGTATCCTAAACCGGCCGTTTATGACAACGATGGATGGCATGAAATGCCTTACTTGAATCAAGGGGAATTCTATTCAGAGTTTGGGAGTTTTGATGTGAAAATTACGCTCCCTAAAAATTACGTAGTTGGCGCTACCGGAGACTTAAAAGACTGCCCAGAAGAAGTAGCTTTCTTAAATGAGTTGGACGAAAAAACACGCGCTTCCAATGAAATCGGTAGCAATGACTTCCCGCCTTCTTCCGACGAAATGAAAACGCTGAGGTATGTGCAGCAGAGCGTGCACGATTTCGCCTTCTTTACCGACAAGCGCTGGCGGGTATTGAAAGACGAAGTGACGCTCCCAAGAACGGGACAAACCGTCACCACTTGGGCCATGTTTACTCCTCAAAACGCACTGCTTTGGGAGAAAAGTCCTGAGTACTTAAACGACGCAGTAAAATACTATTCGAAATGGAATGGAGACTACCCGTACAATCAAGTAACGGCCGTTGATGGCACCATTTCAGCTGGTGGTGGAATGGAATACCCAAATGTTACTGTCATAGGAAACAGCGGCAGCGCACTGGGGCTTGAAACCGTGATAGTACATGAAGTTGGGCACAATTGGTTCTACGGAATCCTGGGGTCCAATGAACGTGATAACGCTTGGATGGATGAAGGAATTAACTCTTTCAACGAAACACGCTACTTCCGTGCGAAGTACATGGATACCATGACATTTGCCAGTGGCATTTTCGACACCTCTTGGCAAGAGCGTTTGGACATGGATATGCTTTCATATAGAATGCGCGATGAATACGCGTATTTGCTCAGCGCCAAAAATGGATCTGATCAGCCCATGCAATGCCATTCAGATTCACTGAGTTCGCTGAACTACGGAACCATTGTCTACAAGAAAACAGCCGTGGCTTTTGATCACTTAAAAGGCTATTTAGGTGACGACGTTTTTGACAAGGCCATGAATGCTTATTTCGAAGAATGGAAATTCAAGCACCCGGGTCCAGACGATTTAAGAAAATCATTGGAGACCTCCACCGGAAAGGATTTAAGCTGGTTCTTTGAAGGATTGGTTAAAACAGATGGGCGCATCGATTACGCGTTCGCGGGCGCTTCCAAAAGCGAAGTCGTTGTGAAGAACAGAGGCGACTTGAATGTTCCTTTTCAACTGACATTCACGAAAGATGGCGAAGTCATCTCTGAAAAATGGTTCGATGGATTACCGGCTGGCGATAAAAAATCCATTGCTATTCCAACGGGTGCTACCCACGTTCAACTGGACGGAAATGAAACCATGTTGGAGTATGATCGTCAGAACAACCAGCTCAAAACCAGCGGACTTTTCAAGCGGGTTGAACCCATTACGTTCAAGTTCGCCACCCGACTGGATAACCCTGAGAAAACGGAGGTATTTTGGATTCCGGCAGTGGCATGGAATGAGCAAAACAACTTCATGGCAGGTGTGAATTTGCACAACACCACCCTTCCGGGCAGGGACTGGGAATTTTCAGTCACTCCGCTCTACAGTTTTTCTCAAAACAACATCAACGGTTTTGCCCGGGTCAGTAAGTACTTTGGAAAGCACACCTTGGATTTTCAAGTTCAGAAATTCACTTATGCTCGTCTACAAAATCCTTTTAACAGCATTTTTACCACAGCAGAGTACATTCGCCCTTCTGTTTCCTTCGAGTTTATCTTGCAAGACGCGCCAAGGTCGCGTTACAAAGACAAACTAAATTTTGAATTCGCAGGTGCTTACAGCAAATCAAAAAATGAATTCAACGATGGGCTCGAAGACATTTTCCCTGATGTTCGTTGGTCTGAACGTTTTTCCCCACAACTCACCTATTCTGCCACAGCTGAAACAGGGCCGCGTGTAACACACAATCTAGCGCTAACTGCCAGGGCATTCCTAAGCGCTCTTGAGATTAATAATGCATCCAGCGCGTTGGTAAGCGCGGCGTATTCTGGAGAATTCAGCTACAACAAAAAGGGTAAGAAGATTCGTTGGAAAGGTTTTGCAGGAAAGATCTTTGATGAAGGGTTCTCGTCCTACTCTTTTTCAGGAAACGGACGAAATGGACAAAATGACATCTACTTCGACCACCTCTTCTTGCAGCGTTTTGGGCCGAACGAATTTCTAGGTCGACAAATAGCCAACGATAATGAAAGTGTGTTGGTCAATAATATCGCGTATGACTGGATGGCCAATGGCATGCTTGAGTTTGAAGTTCCAAAAACTCCTTTCTCCATTTGGTTTTCAGGATCGGTCAGTGAGGCTAAATTTCTTAATAGCGAAGAATTTCTGGGCATAAACTACAGCTATTCGTACGCCTCCGGAATTTCGTTCACCCTTGTGCGCGACGTGATGGCCGTTCACATGCCACTCATCAACCCACAGTTGGTGAATGCAACGAAATACGAACCGTGGGATTACCTCATTTTTCAATTCAACATCGACAAGCTGAATCCGTGGTCTGCCATTCGTAAAATTGGTCAGTAATTCTGATAAACGGATTAACGGTGTAGTTCTCGAAGGGATCGCAGGGTCGGCTCACTAGCCGACCTTTCAGGTAAGAATAATAGTTTTTCCACCTTTTTTCTTCACGGTCCCTGAGGCGCTCGAAGGGAAAGTGCTTCATTCTTTATTTTCTTAGAAACCAGTAAAAGAGATTAATTGGGTTTCTTTCCACCTTTTTTCTTCAAAAGGTGGAGCCAAAACCGTGACTCATCACCTTCCCTTCAATTTCTGAACTTTACTC
>JAQWQB010000052.1 GCA_029245065.1 Flavobacteriales bacterium
AGTTACCTGGGCAATCTCCATCGATTGCAGACTCAGTGTATGAGAATTCAATGTTTTCAATTGCAGAACAGTTATCAGAAACAGTTACTTCAGGAGCAGCAGGAACTGCATCACATTCAACAGTGATTTCAGCTTCTGGAAGACCTTCGAATTGAGGAGCTTCGTCGTCAATTACAGTAACAGTCCAAGAAACATCAGTACGGTTAGCGCAGATATCAAATGCAGCCCAGCTGTAAACAACTTGGTATGCGTTCGGGCACTCTCCAGCAATAGTTTCTTCTCCAAGGAATTCTACGATTACTTCACCTTCGCAGTTATCTTCAGCTGTTACAGTTGGGATTTCAACTGGGAAATCCTGACAATCAACAGTTACGTCTGCAGGGAAATCGATAAACTCAGGAGCGATTTCGTCATTCACAGTAATTACCTGTGCTTCCATAGTTGCGTTTCCGCAAGCATCAACCGCACGGTAGAAGTATGTGAACTCATCATCATGAATACACTCTTGTGGATCCAAGATAGGCTGGCAAGAAGAATCAACGTTTACGTCACCGTGACCTTCAACAGCTTCACCACCAACGTAACCGTTGTAAGTAAACCATCCAGAAAGACCGAATTCGCAGTTTTTGTTCGTTGCTCCTTGTCCCATTTGGAAACCGAAGTAGTAGTTCGCAGGCATGTGGTTGATATAAAGAATATCTCCAGCTAGATCTCCAGCACCAGTGATGGTAGAGAATCCGTTTACAAGCTCCCAGTACATCCAAGATTCAAATAGATCTGGTTGAGCACAACCTAAATCATCTTTGTAAGAACGTCCAAGACCAGACCATGTAGCCCAATCAGCTTTGTTTTCTAACCAAAGATCCATTTCGAAGATCTGGTTAGCGTCCATATCGTTTACAAGTGTTCCGTAGATACGAGCAGTTCCATCAGCGTACTGATCGAATTTACCACCGTCAGCATCAAAGTGGAAGTTAGCAGAAGCCGTGATTCCGTCTTCTCCTAGTACAGGCAACCAAAGTGCCCAGTCATCACCAGCTCCAAAAGAAGTGCTGATATCACATGACTCAACAAGTACTCCAGTGTTTGATTCGAAGATTTCAACTTCCGAGTCCATATCAGAACACTCGTCAAAAGCAGTCAACATTTCAGGAGCAGGAACTTCTTCAATACAAGAAACCAATACTTCAGATTCGAAATCAGAAAGTACAGGACCTGTGTAATCGAAAATAGTAACAGTCAATGTCTGAGAAACGCTGTTTCCACAAACATCAATAGCAGTAATTGTTTTGATACATTCAGCTACTACAGGGCAATCAAGTCCTTCAGTAACGATTGAATAATCAGTGTCGAATCCAAATTCGCTGCAGTCTTCTGCAGTAGGGAACGGTACTTCAGCATCAAGGTATTCAAGTACTTCGTCTACGGTTTGACCCTCAGAGCACTCGATAGAAATGTCTTCTGGAAATGATGTGAAAATAGGAGCCTCGTTGTCGAATACCGTAATCATCTGAGTGCACATCTCAGTTGTTTCGCCATCAGTAGCGACCCATGTACGTGCAATCATCAAAGGACAGCTGTTGTTAGAAACAACGTTGTCCATGAAAGTAATATCCAATTCAGCTACACATTCGTTTGCATCAACAGCTGGGAAACCACCTGCCATTTCTGGAGCGATGTCTGTTCCGCAAGCTACTTCGACATCAGCAGGACAAGTAATTTCAATCGTTGGGTCACATGCTACAACTGCACCACCTGTGTAGTCAAGGATGTTTACCAATAGATCGTAAGAACCTTCTGTCCATTGATCATTTCCGAAGAATGGAAGTGTCAATCCACCAAACACAGCTTTACCAGAACCGAAATCCATTTCCGCAAGACATACATCTGTTGGAGAACCAGTTTCGTTCATGATAGCTGACATTCCAGCAGGACAAATCAGAGCGTGTCCAAAGTAGTTACCAGTCCAAGACGTAGGAAGTCCTCCGTCAAAGATTGGGTGAGCTGGGTCAGAAGCTTCAGCATCGTAGAAAAGGTTGATAGCCAACAATTCAACACCTCCAAAACCGAATGACATTCCGTCACCTTCGTTTGGAGCAGCGTTTAACAGAAGATTTCCACCAGCAGATACCCATGCTTCAAGAGCAGGAAGGTTTGCATTAAGGAAAGCTTCAACTTCATTGGCTCCGCCATCACCACCATCAATATAAATAAATGAGTGATTGTCAAGCAAATCAGTTACGTTGAGTGTTTCAACGCGTAAATCAGACCAGTTGCCTGCTCCGTAGAGTTGATCTAAGGCATCAATGTGATACTGAGCATCGCTAGTATCCCAAAGGGGGTCAGTTGATCGCACGAATGCGGTTTGAGCGGTCATCACAGTGACACTCAAAAATACAAGTGCAAATGTTAGAAGGAATGCCAATGAGTTCATCGCATAACCTCGCCAACATTGCACAGAATTGCATGCTACAGATGTAGAATGTTTCATGGTACAAGTGTTAATTAAACAATCAGTTAAATAAGTAGTAATTATATAGTATGCCGATAAGCTCTATTTGAAGGACAATTAGGTAGTAAGTCGGGGTGCGTAGTCCCGTTGTTTTCATTGCAAAGATACTTCATTTTCGACGAAACAACCAAATATATCGATAAAAAAACGAAATACATCGACATTATCACCATATAGATCGTCCAAACTTATCGCATTCTTCTTACCTTGCGTTTATGTACAAAGCGAAAGTCAAAACACCCGTATGCCCTGTTAGAAGGGGTTTTCAGGATTCTTCGGAGATGATTACACAGTTCGTTTACGGTGAAATAGTCACCGTAATCGAAGAAAAAGACCAATGGAGGAAATGCATCTCTGATTTCGACAAATATGAGGGTTGGGCCGATGAAAAGCTTATTGTTAAGGTCGAAAACGAGGTTGAAACAGAAGGAGTGTTGACCCAAAATGCACTACAACATGTAGACCTTCCTGAAGGTAAAAGGTGGTTGCCAGCCGGAAGCTTCGCAAATGTGCCTCAAACCCGAATGTACAGAGAGCCATTTCAAAACGCAGAACTCTTTATCGGTGCCCCGTATCTCTGGGGCGGAAAAACAGTTTTCGGAATTGACTGCTCAGGACTGGTGCAAATAGCATTCTTAATGTCGGGAAAACGATTGAAAAGAGATGCCTATCAACAGGCTGAGCTCGGACATACCGTTGCCTTCGTTGAAGAAGCTCAGAACAATGACTTGGCATTCTTTGATAATGATGAAGGTAGAATTAATCATGTGGGCATTGTTCGGAAAGATGACGACGGACTTCGAATTATCCATGCGAGTGGGGAAGTTAGAATCGATAAATTTGACCATCAGGGAATCTTCAAAGAGTCAACTGGTAAGTACACCCACAAGCTTCGTATTCTAAAACGTATCGATTAAATCCCTTACTGTGCGCTTCCTTTCGTTAGTAATCAAAGGAAGAATGTGAGTTTCTAACAGCCCATTCGTACTCAGGGAAGGTGGCGTATTTGTAGCTTGAACCCAAATTCTATTCTATGCAACTTGAATTGGTCGATTGGTCCATAATTATCGCTTTTTTCGTCGTATCCCTTTTAATAGGTATATATGCTTCGCGCAAAGCGGGTAAAAGTTCTGCTGAGTTCTTTCTATCTGGAAGAAACATGCCATGGTGGTTGCTTGGCGTTTCCATGGTTGCCACCACGTTTTCAGCAGATACACCAAACTTCGTTGCAGATATTGTGAGAACCGATGGTGTTGCATCCAATTGGATGTGGTGGGCATTCTTGCTTACCGGGATGTTGACGGTGTTTGTTTATGCCAAGTTGTGGCGAAGGTCAGGAGTAGCAACAGATATAGAGTTTTACGAACTCCGCTATAGTGGCAAAGAAGCCGCGTTTTTAAGGGGATTCAGAGCCATCTATCTTGGCGTGTTTTTCAACGTAGTAATTATGGCCACCGTTTGTCTTGCTGCTACGAAAATTGGGGGAATTCTTCTAGGAGTTCCACCATGGCAAACGCTACTCGTTGCGTCTGTAGTTACTGTTTTTTACAGTGCCTTGGGTGGACTAAGAGGCGTGATATTGACAGATTTCGTTCAATTCTTTCTGGCCATGATCGGCTCAGTTGGAGCCGCCATCGTTATTGTAAACCTACCCGAAGTTGGAGGGTTGGAGAAGTTGCTTGCCGCACCACAATTGGAAGGTAAGTTGGATTTAATCCCGTCTTTTGAAAATACAGACCTGTTTCTATCTGTCTTTTTAATACCACTAGCCGTACAGTGGTGGAGTGTCTGGTATCCAGGTTCAGAACCGGGTGGTGGCGGATATGTCGCACAGCGAATGTTAAGTGCGAAAGACGAAAAGAACGCCCTTGGAGCAACGCTGCTCTTTAATATTGCGCATTTCGCTCTTCGCCCATGGCCTTGGATTATTATAGCACTCGCTTCGTTGGTTGTTTTTCCAGAGTTGGACGACATTATGGCTGCGTTTCCAAACAGCGATCAATTGAACAAGGGACATGATTTAGCTTATCCGGCTATGCTTTCTTACCTACCTGCTGGCCTTCTTGGCCTTGTGGTGGCGTCGCTCATTGCCGCGTTTATGAGCACGATCTCTACCCATTTGAATTGGGGGGCGAGCTACGTAGTGAATGATTTTTACAAACGATTCATTGCCCCTGATGCCAGTGAACGATCTCAAGTGATGGTTGGGAGACTCGCAACCGTATTATTAATGCTCTTCGCAGCGCTAACATCGCTGTTGATTGAAACGGCCAGCGATGGATTCAACGCCTTACTTCAGATTGGGGCAGGAACCGGATTAATTTTCATTCTCAGGTGGTTTTGGTGGCGAATTAACGCTTGGACCGAAATCTCAGGAATGGTTATTTCCTTCTTATATGCGCTTTCCATTTTGTTACTCCGACCAGAATTGGATGAAGGTGAAGCATGGATGCTAGGAAGCCTAGAGTTAACAGACGGAGTGTTGCTCATTGGAGGCGTACTCATTACAACGATAGGTTGGTTGATCACGATGTTTTTGACCAGACCAACATCGAAGGAAGTGCTTAGTTCATTCTACCATCAAGTGAAACCAGCAGGGAAGGGGTGGAAAAAAGTACTTGGTGACGACATCCCTCCGGCAGAAGGAAAACTACCCAATCAGTTGGTTTCTATGTTGCTAGGAACGGCAATGGTATACAGTGCGCTTTTCGCTGTAGGTAAATACCTCTACGGAGAAACTGCGGTTGCAGGAGGGTTGGCGCTCATCACACTCGTATGTGCTGCTATTCTATGGGCAATTTGGAGAACGAAGAAGTAACTCGTTAGAGTTCGAACTGCTCATTGTCACGCACTATTTTACGAAGAAGTGGACTGCATCTGTAACGTTCTTCTAGGTACTCGGAATGAAGTCGGTCTAGGGTCTCAACAACGTGACCAAGTCCTTTTTCGTTCGCCCAGGCTAAGAGTCCTTTTGGATAGTTAACCCCTTTTGTCATGGCCAAATCAATGTCCTTGGCACTGGCAATGTTCAAGTTCAAGGCATCAGCCGCTTCATTGATCAACATAACCAGTATTCTCCAACATATGGCTTCGCCCATTTCCTTCGAAATTGAAGGTTCTGGCTTAACGGCTCCTTCTGCGTAGTCATAATATCCTCTTCCAGATTTTCGTCCGTACCAACCCGCTTCTGAATGACGCTTCTGGGTGAACGAAGGCTTGTACCTACCATCGAAATAAAAGGCGGCAAATACACTCTCTGTTACAGCGTAGTTCACATCATTTCCAATGAAATCCATAAGCTCAAATGGCCCCATCCTGAATCCACCAATCTCTTTCATAGCCCAGTCAATGCTGGCAAAATCAGCAAAACCTTCTTCGTACATTCGAAGTGCTTCACCATAGAATGGTCTGGCAACTCGATTAACAATGAATCCAGGCGTGT
Organism: Flavobacteriales bacterium; assembly: GCA_029245065.1. GTDB lineage: Bacteria > Bacteroidota > Bacteroidia > Flavobacteriales_D > Sanyastnellaceae > JAQWQB01. The sequence goes on from JAQWQB010000052.1 coordinate 5,955, forward strand.
CTTTGGCTACAACGGTTACTTTTTTCCATGAATCAATAAGGCTGCGCGCTGCAGCTAATGTTTGTTCCGATGTCTGAACGGCAGGTATAATCTCTACAAGTGGCATCAATGGCGCCGGATTGAAGAAGTGAATACCAACAACACGTTCGGCTTTTTGAACAGAAGCAGCAATTGCCGCAATGGACAAAGAAGAAGTGTTAGAAGCTAGAATACATTCTTCAGAAACCAGTCCTTCAAGGGTTTGGAAAACTGTTTTTTTGATGTCAATACGCTCAATGATGGCTTCAATTACAAGTCCGCATGAAGCCATATCAGTTAGTGAAGTCGTATAGTGAATTCTCCCTTGAATTGCTTCGGCTTCATCGGCCGTAACTTTCCCTTTCTCAATAAGGCGTGTCATCACTTTATTGAGTTTCGACTTGCTCTTTTCCAAAGCACCCTCTTGGGTATCCGAAAGAATTACTGAATGTCCATTCTGAGCTGCTACTTGAGCAATTCCAGAGCCCATTGCACCAGCTCCAACAACACCAATTTGAATCATTGTTTCAATTTTGTACGAAGTTGGCAGAAATTTTGCTTCCTTGAAAGCAGAACGCAATGAAGTTGTTTCTATTCCGTGAAACTATCGGGATACAGGGAAACTAACTTCGTTAAAAATTCAACCATGAAAGGAATACTCGCCATACTATTAACTGTAGCTTTCGGACTTGCTGTTTCTGCTGATCCCGGAGATCAAGCAACTGCAATGTGGGATCAACTGCTTCAGAAGTACGTAGACGATTCAGGAAATGTGAACTACAAAGGGTTCAAAGCTGACCCGAAATTTGATGCTTGTCTAGAAGCTTTCGCTGACCAGCACCCGAGTGTAACTTGGAAGGAAAGTGAGCGCATGGCTTTTTGGATTAACGTGTACAACGCCTACACCGTTAAACTGATTGTAGACAATTACCCATTGAAATCCATCACCGACTTGAAGGAACCATGGGATCAACAATTCATTAATTTGAAAGGCAACGTTTATTCTTTGAACCACATCGAACATAAAATTCTTCGTCCTGTCTTCAAAGACCCCCGCGTTCATTTCGCTGTGAACTGCGCAAGTTACAGTTGCCCGAAACTGCATAACAAGGCTTTCAGAGCAGAAAACCTAAACAGCACGTTGAATTCGTTAACGAAGGGCTTTCTGAAAGATCAAAAGCGAAATAAAATAAATGCTTCTTCACCACAAGTATCTCAGATTTTTGATTGGTTCAAAGATGATTTTGCTGAGGATGGAGGGGTTATTACCTTTATCAATAAATATAGCGATACTAAGATTGCTTCCGGTGCTGAACTGAAGTACCTTGAATATGGTTGGTCATTAAATGGACAATAATGCAAAGACAATTAGGAATGAATTGGTTGTCTGTCATGACAGCAATGCTTTTTATGATGACAGGATGTGCCCAGGACGAAAATTTTGATCAGATGTTTCAACGCCTAACAGACGGCGATGTAACAGTGGTGAAGCCCGCAGAAGCGATGGAATTAACCAAAGCACTTTTCTTAGATGCCCGTGAGCCAAGAGAATACGAAGTATCCCATATTGAAGGAGCACGATGTATAGGGTACGATGAGTTTGATTTAGACTCCATTTCAGACCTCGATAAATCACAACCCATCGTTGTTTATTGCTCCGTTGGTTACCGAAGTGAAAAAATCGGAGAGAAATTACAAGATGCGGGATTCACCAACGTATACAATTTGTACGGAGGAATATTTCACTGGATCAATACAGACCACCCCGTTGTGTCGAACACCGGACAAACCAACGCTGTTCATGCTTTCAATAAGAAATGGGGAAAGTGGTTAGAAAAGGGCGATAAAGTCTATGAGTGACCCCAAGGGAGTTCTTATCGTTATGGCAAAACGTCCGCAGTTGGGGCGTGCCAAAACCAGGCTTGCCGCATCCGTGGGGAATGAATTGGCATTGTCTTTCTATCAAAAAATGCTGTTGAAAACACTTCAAACCGCTTCCAAGGTGCCATTTGAAGTAGTTGTGGCGGCAACTGGAGACGGCAATTATGAGTTCCCATCAGGTTTTCATTTACAAGAACAGGTACCTGGAGATTTAGGTCTTCGAATGGCTTCGGCTTTTTCACTGGCGTTTGAAAAATTCAGTCAGTTGCCAGTGGTAATGATTGGTACTGATTGTTACGAATTAACGCCGGCTATTATTGAACAGTCTTTTGAGTTGCTTCAGACCAAGGACGTGGTGCTAGGCCCAAGTGAAGATGGTGGTTATTACTTGATTGGGATGAAGACCGTGCATCCAACATTATTTTCCGAAATGGAATGGAGCGTGGAAACGGTTTTGACTGAAACGCAAAAAAGATTGAAGCTAGCCAATATAATATTTGCTACAGTAGACACATTAAACGACATCGATACCTTGGATGATTTGAAAAAGTCAGCACTATACCATGAGGTAGAACAACAACTAAACGAATTAGAATGAGTGTAATTGGAAGATTGAACGAAACCGTTGATTTCTTGAAGTCAAGGGGAATAGAAGAAGTTGAAGTAGGCATCGTCTTGGGAACCGGATTGGCTAATCTGGCATCGAAGATCGAGGTGATAAAGGAAATCAGTTACAATGTGATTCCGAACTTTCCTGTAGCAACAGTTGAATTTCACTTTGGCAAATTGATTTACGGGACCTTAGGAGGTAAGAAAGTTATTGCGCTTCAAGGGCGTTACCATTACTATGAAGGCTATAGCATGGAACAAATAGTTCAGCCAGTACGTGTGATGGGACAGCTTGGAGCAAAGGTCATCTTGCTTTCAAATGCGGCGGGGGCAGTAAACCTTGATTACAAGAAAGGAAGTCTCATGGTGATTGATGACCATATTAATTTGCAAGGAGTCTCGCCACTTCGTGGATTGAATGTAGATGAGTTAGGGCCGCGTTTCCCAGATATGAGTCAACCATATTCGAAAAAATTGAACAAGCAGATTGTGGAAATAGCCCGTGAAGAAAACATTGAGCTGAACGAAGGAGTTTACGCATCTGTTCAAGGGCCCAATCTAGAGACAAGGGCTGAATACAGAATGCTCAATATTCTTGGTGCTGATGCGGTAGGTATGTCAACCGTGCCAGAAGTAATTGCGTGCAATCACATGGGAATTGCTTGCGCAGCAGTAAGTGTTTTGACAGATGAATGTGATCCAGATAATCTTCAACCAGTGGACATCGAAGACATCATTGAAACGGCAAAAAAAGCCGAGTTAGGATTGACGAAAGTATTTGAGCGACTGATAAGCGCGTTGTAATTACTTCGCAGGCTGTTCAAGCTCTACACTTTGGTAAGCAGCACATTTTTTCTTTGACTGACATCCAGCTGAAGAGAGGGTGGCAATGAGGAGCAAAGAAAGTGTAATTCGAATAAATAGTTTCATAGTATACAGTTAGAATGGTTGTCTTCCAACAACAATTCGAATTTCGTAAATTTTTCCTTTACGACTACAAATTTGATGTAAAGTCACAGATATTTCTCTGTAAACTAGTCAAAACAAAGGAAAATGAGACAATGTTTACACTGTTCTAACAAGGTAATCGGTCGAACAGACAAAAAATTCTGTTCAGCTGGTTGCAGGAGTACTTATCACAATGAACTTCGAAATGGGAAAGCCCTTGAGCGCTACCAACTGATGTTGAACAGACAGCTGTTGCGATTTATGCGTACTTCCAGCTCACAAAAAGAGCCGACGTTAGCGCTTGGCGCACTGAAATCATTGGGATTTAATCCGGATGTATGCACAAGCCAGCGAGAGTACCAAGGAGTACTGTACCAATATTGTTTCGAAATGGCTTACGCGGTTAAAGAGAACAAGCTTATTTTGCTAGACTAACGACGTTTTTTGGAACGTGTTGAACTGCTCTTTTTTGAAACGTGCTTTCTTCCCGTTTTCTTCTTCTTTTCGTGGAATGCGCCTTTGTAATCCGGATCAGCACGTCGTTTCTGCTTGTCGATTTCCCTCGCTTGATCTTGTTTCTCACCTTTCCCAGATTCTTCGACCTCAACTTCTTCAGGAAAAGGGATTTCCGGAACTTTCATTTGAATAATTTCTTCAATTCTACTCAAATGATAAACTTCCGTGTGATCCACAAAGGTGATTGCTTCGCCGGCTCTGAAGGCTCTTCCAGTTCTTCCAATGCGATGAACGTAGTCCAAGTAGTCTCTTGGGACCGAAAAATTGATCACATGACTTACCTCAGGAATATCTATTCCTCGGGAAGAGACGTCAGTTGAAACCAGAATTCTAACCCCACCTTCGCCAAAATCTTCCATGGCGTTGATCCTAGAGTTTTGTCCCTTGTTAGAATGGATCACACGAACTTCTCCAAGATCCAATCGCGCTAAGTAACGTCCAATGCTCTCTGCGTATGTCTTCGTGTGAGCGAAAATTATTACACGGAATAGGCGCTCAGTGTCTTGAAGCAGGTGAATAAGAAGGTTCAACTTCGTCTTGAAATTGGGCGCCTTGTAATAACATTGATCAACTGTTTCAACAGGAGTTGATTCAGGTGTTACTTCAACTCGGGTTGGCCAGAGCAAAAATTCTTCGCTCAATCCTTCAACTCGGTGAGGAAACGTCGCAGAGAAAAGCAAATTCTGTCGTTTGCTCGGAATAACTTCAAACAGATCTCTGAGTTGAGGCATGAAGCCCATGTCCATCATTCGGTCGGCTTCGTCCAAAACCAAATGCTTGAGTTTCTTCACACCAACGCCACCACGGGAATAGATTTCAAGAAAACGACCTGGAGTAGCAACCACAATATCTACCCCTTGTGCGATTGATTCAATTTGCGCCTTTGGGCCAATACCACCGTAGACTCCAATACATCTCAGGTCGGTGTACTTGGCGAACATTTGCGTGTGCTTGACGACCTGAATAACGAGCTCCTTCGTAGGTACCAGAATAAGGCAGCGAGGCGTATCTCCTTGCGCATACTTCAGCTGAAGCAAGAGCGGCAATAAATAGGCGGCAGTTTTACCCGTGCCTGTCTGGGCAATGCCAATTACGTCTTGTCCTGAACGGATAGGAGGAATGGCTTTTTGCTGGATATCTGTTGGCATTGATATGCCGGCGTCATCCAAGGCGTTGATGAATTGCCTAGTTATTTTTAAATCTTCGAAGTTCACAATGCAAATGTACCACTTTGGAATTCGTATTTTAGCATTCCACAAATAGCCATGGTGACAGATCAAATAGATATTTTCAATTTCGACGACATTCGTCCCTTCAATGAAACAGAAGTACCTGAGGTCATTGAAAGAATGTTGAAAGAGCCTGCATTGTACGAAATGATGCGCTTCGTTTACCCAGATTTAAGAGACGAAGACATTCAAGAAATGATGCGCGAAATAAAGAGTACGGAGGAATTTCAGGCCGAAATAAGCGGACCTGCCTTCAAAGTAATTACGCAAACCACCACTTCAGGCCTCACTTTTTCGAACATTGACAACATCAAGAGCGACGAGGCGTATTTGTTTTTAAGCAACCACAGAGACATTATTCTAGACAGCGCGTTGCTGAACGTTAGCTTACTAGAGATGGACTTTCCGACCACTCAAATTGCAATTGGTGACAACCTTCTTCAACACCAATTAATCAAGGATATTGTTCGCGTCAATAAGAGCTTTATTGTCAACCGAAATGTCAACCCGAAAGAAATGTTGCTGAACAGTAAAAGGCTCAGTAACTACATTCATCATACGGTGTGCGAAGACAAAACGTCTGTTTGGATAGCTCACAAGGAAGGTCGGTCGAAAGATGGCGATGACCGAACGGCAAGTGGATTGTTGAAAATGCTCAGTGGTTCGGAAGAAAGCATTCCAGACGCACTGAAAAAGTTGAACATTGTTCCCATGGTGGTATCGTATGAGTATGACCCATGTGATGTGATCAAGGCGAATGAGTTGCTGGCCACAAAAGATGGAGGAACATACGAGAAAAAGCCTGGAGAAGATTACCACTCCATGTTGAAGGGACTCACCGGACATAAGGGAGGCATTAATATTGCGGTAGGCACAAAGCTTCAAAATTCATTGGAAGCGTTGCCATTGGACAAACCGAGAAATGAACAGATAAGACTATTAAGTGCAGAAATTGACAAGCGCATGCACGAAATGTACAAGCTGTGGCCTACCAATTACATTGCCTACGATTTGTTGACTGGGAAAAGAGAGTTCGCCCAGCATTACTCTGGTATTCAACGCATCGCTTTTCGAAACTACATTCGCGGAAAAGCACTTCAACTGTTATTGAACAGAAAGGGGATATTGAAACGCGAAGGGTTCATGAAACAAGCGCGTGAAGTATTGCTTCAGATGTACGCGAATCCAGTAATTAACTACAGAGAGGCGAAAAGCTAGTTAAACTTACCACTTCAAATGAGACATCACGATTGCCGCGGAAATAGCTGCATTCAGTGATTCTGCATCACCTTTTCCTGGAATATGCAATTGATGTTGAATCAAGGAACTCAAGTCTTCACGGATGCCGTGACTCTCATTCCCAAGTACGAAAAGACCGCGACTTAATTTCGCTTCAAATAGGTTCTCACCTTCCAGATCCAGCCCGTAAATTGGCAACGCCGTTTCTTGCAGAAAATCCGTCATTGAGGTATAGTAAACGGGTGTTCGGAAAACAGACCCCATGGATGCTTGCACAGTTTTTGGATTAAAACAATCTACGGTGTCTTTGGTAGCTACGATCGCTTTCAGTCCAAACCAATCTGCAGTGCGAATAATTGTTCCCAAATTGCCTGGGTCACGAATTCCATCCAATGCGAGAATGAGCTCAGATGAGGTTACTTCGCTTGGAAGCGGGTTGGCGAGATACCACGAAGGGAAATGAGCAACGGCCAAGATTCCAGGAGCAGTAGACATCGCTGAAAGCATTTTCATTTCTTGGCTTGAGGCCGTGAAGGTCTGCACGTCAAAATGCGTACTTTCGTACCCTTCTTGAAGAACGATGCATTCAATAATCAGTCCACTTGAAATTGCTTCTTGGACAGATTTTTGCCCTTCAATAATGAAGGAGTTATGCTCCAGTCTGAATTTTTTCTGATGGAGCGACTTAATGCGTTTAAGTTGGTTTTTTGAAATCATAACTTGCAAGGGGCACAAGATAAAGCGAAATTTCTGCCATTGAAGCGATGTAGACTAAATAAGCTATCCTATTTACTGCTTGTAGCGATTTTGTTGGCGTGCAATCCAACAAGACGAATACAAGAGGGAGAATCGTTGTTGATGAAACAAGAGGTCAAGGTGGTTGACCGTCCGCAGAATTTCGAGTTGGATGAAGCCGACATGGAAGATGTGCTCAAGCAACGCCCCAATAGAAAAGTGGTCTTTGTACGTTTTCATCTAGGCGTTTACAACCTGGTGAATCCAGAACGAAAAGCCAAAGCCCACAAAAGAAAATTTGAAAGAAAGAAGCGAAAGCTAGAGCGAAAACTTGATCGCGGAAAAGAGCTTTCCACCAAAAAGCGAAAAGAGATTCTTTCAGACACCTTGACGTGGCGAGATTGGTTGACAGATGCAGTAGGAGAGGCACCTGTCGTTTTCGACTCCACGAAGGCCGAAAAGTCGAAAGAACAGCTTGCTATACTTCTGAGTAAAAATGGCTATTTCAAGAATAACATCGATTACGAAGTACATTACAATAGAAACAAGCGTAGGGTGAAAAAACTCAGCTTTAACGTGCACGCTGAACGTCCGTATAGAGTAGACACCATCAACTATTTGGTAAACGACAAAGGCATTTCACGCCGCATGGATTTTCTACAGAATACTTCGTTGCTTCAACCCGGAATGGTGTTCAAAGTAGACGACTTGGATAAGGAGCGCACGAGAATTACCGAATACCTGAATAACAGAGGGTATTATTCGTTCACCAAAGATTACATTTCATTCACTGCAGATAGTACGGTAGGAGACCGAAAGGTGGATGTCGACATGGTGATTAGACGTCCCCAAATTGCCGTTTCAGGAGAGGATTCCATTATGAAAGTGGATCACAAAAGGTATTTCATGGGCGACATTTATTTCCATGTTGACTACAGCCCGACAGACATTGGCTACGAGCCGACAGATACATTGTTGCTCAACGGCGTGTATTTTTTACATCGCGGCGAGTTGGATGTAAAGCCCGAAATGCTGCTGTATCTGCTGGCATTTACCAAGGGTGATTTGTATCAGAAAGACAAAATTGACAGAACCTACCGAGGACTGATTCAATTGCCTGTATTTCGATCGGTAACCATTAACATGCAAGAGTATGCTGATCAGGATTTAAACGTACTCAATACGCAGATTTACTTGACAAAGACCAAACGCAATTACATCTCAAGTCAAGCGGGTGTGACCCATAGAGATGGACTTTTCGGACTTTCAGGTAGTTTGGTGTTTTCGAATAGGAATATGTTTAGGGGGTCTGAAACTGGGCGAATTAGCATCACGGGAGCTGTAGAGGCACAGCAACCGCTGACCCAAACGGCCAATGACATTTCTTCCACTGACGTAACAGATAATTTGCGGTTCAACACCTTCGAAATCGGTCCAGAAGTTTCATTGGATTTTTACCGGTTTTTCCCGTTTGGAATGAATGCTTTTCGGAGATCAAATGAGGCCAGGGCAACGTTAACAGCGGCCTTCAATTACCAAAACAGGCCTGATTATGAACGAACACTTTCACAGTTTAGGTACAGCACTTCGTTCTGGGAGAACAGAAACAAGGGGTCACGTGTGTTCATTGATTGGGCCGAAGTGAGTTCAATTAACATTTCGCGTTCCGAGGCGTTCGAAGAGCTGTTATTTGATTTGGGCAATGACTTTTTGTTGGCCAGTTACTCAGATCACTTTATCTCTTCCAGTAGAATAGGCTACCAACGAAACACACAGAAGCCTCGTTTTCAAAAACAGTACTACTTCTTCAGAACAACGCTTGAAGGAGCGGGCAATATGTTGCACGCTGTATACTCGGCGTCCAATCAACGGGTAGATGACATTGGC